>JAZNYR010000057.1:0-8294 GCA_045594525.1 Clostridia bacterium
AGATATTCGTTTATCATGTCTGCCCATTTCTGCCGTTCAGACCAAGAAACTTTGGCATAACCGTATCCGGGCAAATCAACGAAATAAAGTTTATTTTCAATGTTATAAAAATTAATGGTTGCGGTTTTTCCGGGACTGGCACTGATTCGTGCCAGCTTATTCCGGTTACACAACTTATTGATCAAAGATGATTTTCCCACATTTGACCTTCCGGCAAATACAATTTCGGGATAACCGCCTTTGGGATATTGTTTTTTTGAAACTGCCGAAATGGACAGCTCCGCATGATTTACATTCATACCATACTCCTATTGCCGAATTTCTATCTTGTTTTCCACCTGTTGAGGAAGAAAAACCGTTTCGTTTGGTTTCGGTTTCTTTGTCAAAGCCAACTGTATCACTTCTTCCATCCGACTGACCGGAACAAATTGCATTTTCTCCCGAATTTCTTCAGGAATATCTTCTAAATCTTTTCGATTATCTTCAGGCATTAATACGGTTTTCATTCCGGCACGAAATGCTGCCAATGATTTTTCCTTCAAACCTCCAATGGGAAGCACTCTTCCACGAAGGGTAATTTCCCCTGTCATTGCAATATCGTGACGAACAGAAATTCCTGTCAAGGCAGAAAGAATGGCTGTTGCCATGGTGATTCCGGCGGAAGGTCCGTCTTTGGGAGTCGCTCCTTCGGGAACATGGATATGCAAATCTTTATTTTTATAAAATTCTGCATCTATTCCCAATTGTTCCGCTTGAGAACGAAGAAAGCTTATGGCTGCCTTGGCAGATTCCTGCATCACATCTCCAAGCTGACCGGTTAACTCAATCTTGCCGTTGCCTTCCATTACATTGACTTCAACCGTTAGGGTTACCCCACCAACAGATGTCCAGGCAAGGCCGTTTGCCACACCGATTTCATCCTGTTCTTTCATGAAGTCAACATGATATTTTTGTTTCCCCAAATACTGTTCCAGATTTTGGGAGGTCACTTTAACGGATTTGACAGTTTTGTCTGCAATCTGACGGGCAACTCTGCGACAAACAGTACCGATTTCCCGTTCCAGTTGGCGAACTCCCGCCTCGCGGGTGTAAAAATCCAAAATATCGGAAACAGACTTTTCATCAAAACTGATTTGTCTACCGTTCAATCCGTTTTCTTTTCGTTGTTTCGGAATCAGATATTGTTCTGCGATTTTTTGTTTTTCATAATTGGTATAACCGGAAATGTCAATCACTTCCATACGGTCAAGCAAAGGAGCCGGAACCGTATCCAACTGATTTGCGGTGGTGATAAACATTACTTGAGATAAATCAAAGGGAACCTCAAGATAATGATCTCGAAAGGAATGATTTTGCTCACTGTCAAGCACTTCCAGCATGGCTGACGCAGGGTCGCCACGGAAATCATGACTCATTTTATCAATTTCATCCAACAAAATCAAAGGATTGTTTGATTTTGCCTGACGAAGTGCGTTAATCAATCTTCCCGGCATTGCTCCGATATAGGTTTTTCTATGGCCTCTGATATCTGCTTCATCCCGAACTCCGCCTAAAGAAAGCCGAACATAATTTCTTCCCAATGCTTTTGCAACCGATTTTGCAATCGATGTTTTTCCTACTCCCGGAGGTCCTGCTAAACAAAGAATGGGGCCTTGCAAGGTTCCTGTCAGTTTCTTGACAGCCAAAAATTCCAAAACCCGTTCCTTGACATCCTTTAATCCGTAATGGTCTTTATCCAATATTTTTTGAGCACGGCTTAAATCAACCGTTTCCTTGGTTGACACATTCCACGGAAGCTCGCAAACAACATCCAGATAAGAACGCAACACAGAGGCCTCTTGTGAAGAAGAAGGTAATTTCCCCAACCGTTCCAATTCTTTTTCCAGTTTTTCACGAGTATCACCCGTTAAACCGAACTGATCGAATTTGGCTCTGTATTGTTCTATTTCATCTTCGCTTGTATCCCCCAGCTCACTTTGAATTGCCTTCATTTGTTCACGCAGGAAATACTCGCGCTGGTTATGATCGATCTGGCTTTGCACCATCTGATTGATTTTCTGCTCAACCTGCAATATGTTGATTTCCCGAAGCAACATAGAAATCAACAGCATAATCCGTCGATACGGATCAAACTCCTGAAGCAACTTTTGTTTTTCCTCTACTTTCAGAGAAACACCAGAGGCAATCACATCAGTCATCCGATTGGCATCTTCCATATATTTTACAGTACGCAACGCCTCTTCAGGTGCTTTACCGGTAATGTGTCGGTACTCATCGAAGATTTCTACCAACTTGCGTTTCATTGCCTCCTCTTCCTCCGGTTCAAGACGAGGAAACTCTTCATCTCTTTGGATGATTTCACAGGAAAGGAATGTTTCCCCTTCAAATATTTGAGAAAGCTTTGCACGGCTGATTCCTTCTACCAAAACACGAATACCATCCCCGGGAAGCTTTAACATTTGCTTCACTCTGGCGATGGTTCCTGTTGCATATAAATCCTGCCGCTTAGGGTCTTCGGTATCAGCTGATTTCTGTGTCACAAAAAACACAAGCTGATTATGTGCCATTGCTTCTTCCAACGCAGCGATGGATTTTTTTCTTGCAATATCAAAATGCATCAGCATATATGGGAAGATAACCACACCTCTTAGCGGAATGATTGGCAAAATTTGTTTTTGTATCGTTACTTTATTTTCTTCCAAAGACTCACATCCTTGATTTTTTATCTATTTCAACTTATATATTATACCACAAAACTGACACGGATACAATAATTTTTTTAATTTTTGTCCGAATCTTTTATATGAATATGATTCCCAAGATGTTCCATACAATATTCGTGGTATCCGTCACAGCCGGAACAATATCTGAATTCCAGATTCGGATCATCTAATTCCGTTCTTTTGCATACTTCGCATTGATGCCGAATGACCCGCAACTGATCACGGGCACCATTTCTTTTTTGACGGAAACTTTGTCTGTTTTTTTGCATGGTTGAACGGTTTTTCATCCATTGGAATAGTTCTTCGTAGAAGAATAAAATGAAAGTAATCAGACCAACAAGAGAAAGGAGTTTTGCCCCCCAACCGGGTAACATAATCCCTTGGTATACCGTATAAATTCCATAAAACATTGCAAGATATTTCATCTTTATAGGAATTATCATAAATAGAAAAATGGTGAAATCAGGGAATAAATATCCGAATGCTAAAAACAAGGACATATGAATCGGTGTTGCAGTGAAAACAGGCACACCGCTGACAAGGGAAATCACAATGGTTAAAATGATATTACATGCGTAATAGCATGTAAAAATCAAACTCCCCAATTCGTTTTCCAATGCTCGCCCTACCACATAATAAAAATAAAAGGCAAACGCTGCAAATAAAATATTCCCCACAGGCATCAGGAAAATAAAACTGAGCAATCTCCAAACCTGCCCGTTTAACACCTTGGACGGAAGCAGACACAGCAAATCAATGATCCGAACCCCTAAATAGCCCAGCAAGTAAGTAATCACACTGCCGATGACCACATATTTCATTAAATTTGGAATTCCCTTGTATTTATGCGAAATTTGATGTAAAAAACGAATCAATGTAAATCCCTGCCTTTCTTAAAAAATGAATGCCCCCGTATCCGAGGGCATAAAATTACAGTTCCAATTCAGATGTACAATGAGGACATCTGGTTGCTTCTTTTGCAATTTCAGACTTACAATAAGGACACAAACGAGGTTCTTCCTTCGGTGCTTCCGGTTTTTTAAACTTGCTCATAAAGTTAACAAACAAGAAGATAATCAATGCCACCAACAAAAAATCAAGCAATGAGGAAATGAAATTTCCGTATGTCAAACAAGATGCACCTGCTTCTTGTGCAGCTTCCAGCGTTTCATAGGAGTTTCCGTCCAGAGAAATAAACAGCTTGGTAAAATCCATTCTGCCGGTAAAAATACTGATAATGGGAGTAAATAAATCGTTGACCACTGAGGTAACAATTTTTGTGAAAGCAGACCCGATCATCATACCAACAGCCAAGTCGATTACATTACCGCGAAATGCAAACTCCTTAAATTTTTTCAAGAAATTTTTCATTTTGTATAGCTCCTTTATTTTTCTTTTGTTGTATAAACACCTCTGTCCCGCCCTGCTAAATCATAAATGATACGAGGGGTAGCAAAGGATGTATCCTGAGATATTAAATGGCAAACTGCATCTCCTTGGTCATAGCCAATTTCAAAAACCAGAATTCCGCCTTTTTTCAAGTGCTTAAATGCCAAAGGAATGATTCTTTTATAAAAAACCAAGCCGTCTTCCCCACCGTCGAGAGCAGAAAGTGGTTCATAGTCTTTCACCTCTTTTTCTAACCCTTTTATCACATCTGTCCGAATATACGGCGGGTTAGAAATGATCAAATCATACATTCCATCCGGTTCTTCAGTTAAAATATCCATTTTCCGAAAAGAAATACTGACCTGATTCTCATCTGCATTTTTCTTAGCACACTGTAACGCCTGCTCTGAAACATCAATCGCGGTGACCTTTGCATCGGCAAAAAGTTTTGCAAGACTGATTGCTATACACCCGCTCCCTGTTCCAATATCCAAAATGGCGGGGTCCTTTGTTTTCAATAAGGATGCGGCGGATTCCACAACACATTCCGTATCCCCTCGGGGAATTAACACATTTGAATTGACAAAAAAACGGCAAGACATGAACTCTTTTTCACCGCACAAATAGGCGATGGGCTCCCCTGCTATTCTTCTGTCCAGCAAGGAAAAAAACGCATTTACCAGAGTATCCTCTGCTTTTTCTTCCTTCATCAGAACCAAACCGATTTCATCTGTGTTCCACACATGCTTCATCAAAACCGCAACATCCAAAGCGGGTGTATCACAGACATTTGCTGCTTTCAGTTTCTGAACCGCCTGACTGCGAACTTCTTTGATTACCATTGATCTTCCTCTTTATTTTCAGGGATTACCGCTTTTAACGAGGCAATTGCAACCTCTATCTGAGAATCATCCGGTTCTAATGTTGTCATATACTGCAATAACATTCCGGGTTTGCTGATAGCGCGGGTAAACCAATTGTCATGACGGCCTGCAAATTTAATAATTTCATAGGAAATCCCCGCAACAACAGGCAACAGCAATAAACGATAAAGCAACCGTAAAAATACATGATCACTTTTAATAAACCAGAATACAAAAATACTGATAATCATCACAATCAGCAAAAAGCTGGTACCGCACCGTGGGTGAAGTCTGGTATGTTTTTTTACATTTTCAACCGTTAATTCTTCTCCATGTTCGTAGCAATGAATGCTTTTATGCTCCGCACCGTGGTACATAAATACCCGTTGAATATCGGGCATTCTGGATACCAGAATCAGATAAATAAGAAAAATAGAGATTCTGATGAATCCTTCCAATGCAACAATCACAGCATTGTTTTTAATGATACTTCTTAAAAAACCGGATATGAATGCAGGTAACATAAAAAACAATAAAATTGAAAAGAACAACGCAAAAATCACGCTGGAATATATGACAACATCTTTTAACTTATTCCCAAGCTTTCGCTCTAAAAACTGATCGAACTTTGACGGCTGTTCTTCTTCCAAATCAAAAAATTCGGCTGAAAACATCAGAGAACGAACCCCTGTTACCATAGAATCAAAGAAAGCGATCACACCTCGTAAAATCGGAAGCTTAAACACCCTGTATTTGTTGGTCAGCATATTCACAGGTTTTTTATCTAATATAATTTCTCCATCCGGTTTCCGGACAGCAATCGCCATTTCGTGAGGACCTTTCATCATAACGCCCTCGATAACAGCTTGTCCGCCGATGGATGTTTTATGAATGCTCTTATCAGGCAAATTGATCAACTCATTTCCTTAATATATTTTTTTCTTTTATTATATCAAAAATAAGAAAAAAACACAAGTGCTTTTTGGAATAAAAATAAAAAAAAGAATAATACTGTATGTAAAGGTTCTATTAAGTTTGGAGGAGTAAAAATGAAAGATAAGATTTTTGGTGTATTACAGCGTGTAGGGCGTTCTTTTATGCTTCCAATTGCCCTATTGCCTGTTGCAGGATTATTATTGGGAATCGGTAGTTCTTTTACCAATCCCACAACCTTAGAAACCTATCGATTAACAAACATTATCACAGAAGGCGGTATTTTATATACCATTCTTGATATTATGAGTAAAACAGGAAGTGTTGTGTTTGATAACCTTCCCCTTCTTTTCGCTATGGGTGTTGCCATCGGTATGGCGAAAAAGGAAAAGGAGGTTGCGGCACTTTCAGGAGCGATTGCCTATCTTGTGATGAATACCGTAATCAGCGTGCTGATTTCCGCTCGCGGCGGTGTGGAAGCAATGGCAGAAAACTCCACGACCTCAGCATTAGGGATTACAACACTGCAAATGGGTGTGTTTGGCGGTATTATTGTAGGCTTGGGAGTTGCTGCCCTTCATAACCGATTTTATAAAATTCAGCTTCCCCAGGTATTATCATTTTTTGGGGGCACAAGATTTGTTCCCATTATCTGTAGCTTGGTTTATCTTTTAGTCGGAATTGTCATGTTTTATCTCTGGCCAATTGTACAGCTTGGAATTTCAAAACTGGGTGCATTGGTTCTTAACTCCGGTTATGCGGGGACATGGATCTACGGCACTATCGAAAGAGCATTGATTCCCTTTGGACTTCACCATGTGTTTTATATGCCCTTCTGGCAAACAGAACTTGGAGGTTCCATGATCATCGACGGTGTTACCGTACAGGGTGCTCAGAATATTTTCTTTGCCCAGTTAGCATCCAAATCCACGGAAACTTTTGCAGTTTCCGCAACCCGATTTATGGCAGGTAAATTCCCTTTCATGATTTTCGGATTACCCGCGGCGGCGTATGCAATGTATAAAGCTGCCCGTCCGAAAAAGAAAAAACTGGTACAGGGGCTTTTGCTTTCAGCGGCATTAACATCAATTATAACAGGGATTACAGAACCTTTGGAATTTACCTTTCTGTTTGTCGCTCCTCTGATGTATGCAGTCCATTGTGTTTTGGCAGGACTTTCTTTTATGCTGATGCACATTTTCAATGTGGGAGTGGGGATGACCTTTTCAGGCGGAGTCATTGACCTGTTTTTATTCGGTATCCTACAAGGAAATGCGAAAACAAACTGGATTTGGATTGTGATTGTAGGTCTTGTCTATGCGGTAATTTATTATTTTGTATTCTACTTTTTGATTACAAAGTTAAACCTGAAAACACCCGGTCGTGAAGCTGATGACGAAGAAACAAAGCTTTATACAAGAAAAGATGTAAACGAAGCAAAATCTTCGAAAAAAAATAGCCATGACAGAGTCAGCGGGTTTATCTTAAAAGGGTTAGGCGGAAAAGATAACATTTCAGATATTGATTGCTGTGCAACAAGACTTAGAATTACCGTTGTAAATCCGGAACTGGTAAACGATTCCTTGTTGAAAGAAAGCGGTGCATCCGGAATTATCAGAAAAGGCAAAGGAGTACAGGTGATTTACGGCCCTCAGGTTTCTGTTATCAAATCCCGTTTTGAAGATTTTCTTGACAGTCCCCAATCGGACTCCCTTAACGATCTTACTGTATCAACTAGCGAAACAGAAAACAATACCGTAAAAAAAGAGCTGTCCTCCCCTATTTTCCTTGACGCCCCCATGAACGGCACAGTAATCAAACTGGAAGATGTTCCCGACAATGCTTTTTCCCAAAAAGTGTTAGGCGACGGGGCTGCCGTTGAACCCAAAGAAGGAAAGCTGTTTGCTCCTTGCAATGGGACAATCACTACCCTTTTTGAAACAAAGCACGCCATAAATCTGCTTTCTGAAAATGGAGCTGAAATTCTGCTCCATGTAGGAATTGATACCGTAAAATTAAATGGGAAGTATTTTACTCCTCATGTGAAAAACGGACAATCTGTAAAGAGAGGCGATTTGCTCCTTTCTTTTGATATCAACTCAATAAAAAATGAAGGATATCAGGTGATAACACCTCTTGTAATTTGTAACAGTGATGAATATTCTCACATAGAGATTATTGGTAATAAAACGGTAATAACAGGAGATCGTTTTATCAAAATCAAATAAGGAGAACAGTTTTTATGAAAACTTTCACATACACCATCAAAGATGAAATCGGAATTCATGCAAGACCGGCAGGAATCCTGGCAAAAAAAGCAAAAGAATACGAAAGCGAAATTTTACTGGAATGTAACGGACAAACGGTAAATGTAACAAAGTTAATG
>JAZNYR010000058.1:0-2160 GCA_045594525.1 Clostridia bacterium
TTTTTTGCAAAAAAAGACCACCAACATTGACTTTGTCAGTGGTCTGAGCTGTAGCAAAGCTACAGCCCTATTTTTATTTCATTGCTAATCGAATCTTGTCTGATATCATGGCGATAAACTCGGAATTGGTAGGCTTTCCCCGATTGGTGTGAATGGTGTACCCAAAATAAGAGGAAAGAACTTCAGGGTCACCCCTGTCCCATGCCACCTCAATGGCATGACGAATGGCTCGTTCCACTCTGGAATGTGTTGTCGCATATTTTTTTGCCACCATAGGATAGAGCTGTTTGGTAATGGCGTTTAGTAAATCCACATCGTCAATCACCAGCATGATGGCTTCTCTTAAATACTGGTATCCTTTAATGTGTGCCGGAATGGCAACTTCGTGCATAATTTTCGTTACCCTAGTTTCCAAATCTTCTGTCACAGGCATCATGCTTGAAGGAATAAAGAATCGGTCAATTCCTGAAAATTGTTGTATTCTTTCCATCAGGATATTCAAATCAATCGGTTTAATCAAATAGTAATCTACCCCCAACCGCATGGCGGTTTGCATTGTTTTGTCCCGATTCATGGCAGTCAACATAATAAAGACCGGAGTTTTAGGGAGCAAATCCTTGTTATCCTGAATCTTTTTTACAACATCCAACCCGTCCATATAAGGCATACAGTTGTCCAACAAAACCACATCCGGATTCAAGGAACAAATTTTATCAAAAGCCTCTTCCCCATTGTAAGCAACGCCAATCATCTCCATATTGGATTGTAAATTGACCATATCGCTCACATTCTCACAGAATTCCACACAATCATCCGCCATAAAAATCTTAAGTTTCTCCATAATAATACTCCTTTTCCTGTTAATATAACCCAATTATACCATATATTGGAAACGAATGCAAGTGTTTTTTAAAATTTTTTTACAAATTTTTCCATTGTCGTAATATGTCTGTAACAATAGAAGGGGGAAGAAGGGTGTCGTATTACGCGGTTGTTACAAAATAGTTTTAAATTCGTTACAATCCGACAAACCTTGACAAGGCATAAAAATTTTGATATAATAATATTAACAGCTGAATAGAATGTCTTCAGGGCAGGGTGAAATTCCCGATCGGCGGTAACAGTCCGCGAGCATTTTGCATGATTTGGTGTAATTCCAAAACCGACAGTATAGTCTGGATGAAAGAAGATGGGCGTAATTTGCCTTACTATACCTGAATGACAACTCATTCAGGTTTTTTATTTAAAATGAAAGGGGAGTTTCTTTATGAATTTAAAAAACAAAAAATTAACCACGGTGGCAATGCTCTGTGCCATGTCTTATGTGGCAATGCTCGTGTGCCGGATTCCCATTGTGATGTTTTTAAAATACGAGCCAAAGGATGTTCTGATTACCATAGGAGGCTTTTTATTCGGCCCCTTGGTTTCCTTTTTGGTTTCTCTGATCGTTTCTTTGATTGAGATGGTAACCGTCAGCGACACAGGAATCATCGGCGGGATTATGAATCTGATTTCCAGCTGTGCCTTTGCCTGCACTGCAGCTTTCATTTATAAACGCCAACATACCCTGACCGGTGCGGTAATGGGACTTACAGCAGGCGTGATTGCAATGACGGGCGTGATGCTGCTATGGAATTATCTGATTACCCCGATTTACATGATCATGCCCCGGGAATCGGTTGCAAAAATGTTGCTGCCCGTTTTTCTTCCTTTTAATTTATTAAAAGGGGGACTCAATATGTCAATTACCTTGCTTTTGTACCGCCCCATTGTTTCTGCTTTGCGAAAAACAAAATTATTGGAACCTGCCTCCTCTCCAAAGAATAATAAAATCGGAATTTTGCTGGTTTCCCTTCTGTTATTGGCTACCTGCGTGTTATGTGCACTGGTGTGGAAAGGGATTTTATAAAAAATTTACTTTATTTTTAAAAAAAGGATTGCATTTTTAAAAAAAGTGTGGTATAATAACTTTTGTTGATTGTTTGTGCCGCTAGCTCAGCTGGATAGAGCGTCTGACTACGGATCAGAAGGTCGGGAGTTCGAATCTTCTGCGGCACGCCAAAAACCCGTACACAAAAAGTGTACGGGTTTTTACTTTTTCACTTTTCCCACTTCACTATTACTTTCAAATTATATATATTGAAAGGAGCTGCAGCAAAA
>JAZNYR010000059.1:0-2335 GCA_045594525.1 Clostridia bacterium
ATTCTGCACGAACATAAATGCGCTGTATCTGCGGATATTTCTTTTTAAGTTGCGTCACAACGGCTAGGCACAGCTTATCAAAATCACTTTTGCTCCCGAACAAAAAAGTATCCACCTTTTGACTGACAATCAAATCTTCGATCATTTCATACAATTTTTTTCGCAACTGCTCTGTTTCCTCTATCTTTCTATGCCCGACGAAACAGCAGACCTTTTTTTCCATAATCATACCCCTAAAATAAAAAAGTGCGTAGCCTACCCGAAAGCAGAGCCACGCACCAAAAAACGCAGGGACTTTGCTTCCAAAAAGGTTACCACACACTTTTTTTATCATAACACAGCTTACTCACATAAGGGTATGAAGAAACAAAGTGTACGCTTTTTACAATAGCGTACCCCTTATATGAGTAAATATATATTCAGTTGTGTTTTAAAATAAAAAAAGATGTGGTGATATTATTATATCACATTCAAATAGAAATTACAATATAAAAATAAAAAAGTGCGTAGCCTACCCGAAAGCAGAGCCACGCACCAAAAAACGCAGGGACTCTGTTTCAAAGGTTGCTACACACTTTTTACTCATACACAACTTAATCTTTCATAAGGGTATGACGAAACAAGAGTGTACGCTTTTTACAATAGCGTACCCCTTATAAAAGATTTTATTTAGTTGTTTAAAAAGTAAAAAGATGTAGCACCATCATTATAACACAATTTTATTGATTTATCAATATTTTTCTAAAAAATGTTTCGTAATGGGAAAAAAGCTTTTTAGGTGTTATTCTGTACTTTGTACAGAGTGATATTTTATTTGCCTGTTTATTGCCAAAGGCAAATAAAAAGGCAGAGCATCCGATAGGACACTCTGCATATTCGTTTGGTAATTTTTTTATAACTGATTTAATAAATCAAAAAAGTTGGGGAAGGAAACAGAGGCACATTCTGGGTTGAGAATCTGGCTTTCATTCCTTGCCCCCAAGGCAAGCACGGCACACGCCATGGCGATTCTGTGGTCCCCGTGGCTTTCAAAGGTGGCACCCGAAACGGGAGCACCGCCTTCGATGATCATGCCGTCATCGGTGGGAGTCACTCTGACACCCGCCTTTTTCAGTTCACCGCACACCGTATCAATGCGGTTGGTTTCCTTTACCTTTAATTCCTGTGCGCCCGTAATGACGGTGGTTCCCGTAGAATACGCGGCGGCAACGGCTAAAATGGGGATTTCGTCAATCAAGCGGGGCATAATTTCTTCCCCGAAGGATACCCCTTTCAATTCTGAAGACCGCACCGTAATATCTGCTGCAGGCTCGCCCCCTACCAACCGTTCATTTTCAATGGTGAGCTTTGCTCCCATCTGAAGCAACACATCAATAATCCCCGTTCTGGTGGGGTTCATTCCCACATTTTTCACCGTAATACAGGAGTTTGGCAAAATGGCTCCTGCCACCAAAAAGAAGGCGGCGGAGGAAATATCGCCCACCACTTCCATATCGCAAGGATACAGTTCCTCGGGAGGGGTCAGGGAAACCGTGTTTCCTTCTGTTTTTATCTGACAGCCGAAGGCGGACAGCATCCGCTCGCTGTGGTCTCTTGATTTATTGTTTTCCGTTACGGAAGTCACGCCATCTGCGAAAAGCCCCGCCAGCAAGATAGCGGATTTTACTTGTGCCGAATCCTGGGGCATCTGATAGGAAATGCCCTGTAAGGACGCAGGAGAAACGGTCATGGGGCAAAATCCCTCTTGAGAGGAAATGTTGGCTCCCATTTGAGAAAGAGGGGTGATGATCCGATTCATGGGACGGCGGCAGATGGAAGCATCCCCGCTGATTTGAGAAACAAAATTCTGCCCGCATAAAATCCCTGTCAGGAGTCTGGTGGTGGTACCGGAGTTTCCCGTGTACAGCAAATCGGAGGGCTTTTGTAACCTGTGAAGTCCCTTCCCTCTCACTCTTACCGATTTGCCCTTTTGCTCAATGTCCACTCCCAGCTGACGCATACAGGAAATGGTGGACAAGCAGTCATCCGACTCTAAAAAATTTTGAATCAGACAATCTCCTTTTGCCAACGAGGAGAATAAAACGGCTCTGTGAGAAATAGATTTATCAGGAGGAACGGTCAGTTCTCCCTGTAATTTTGATTTTGGTTGTACGATCATTGTGCAAAACTTCCTTTTTAAAATTTCTTTTTTTATTATACCAGTTTTTTCACAAAAATTCAATGAGAAACGGGGTTTTTGTTTAAATTTCCTATATTTGAAATAAAATTTTGTGCAATATTTCAGGCTAAATTGAAAAAAATATTTAAAAAACTATGGAAAATATCCAAAAAAAGT
>JAZNYR010000060.1:0-17246 GCA_045594525.1 Clostridia bacterium
ATGAAAAATATTATCGGAGAAGGTATGACCTTCGGTGCTGCCGTGGAGTTATCTGTTGCGATGCCTCTTTCCTGGTTGCCGCTCATTAGCGACTACACAAGAGAAGCTAAGAAACCCGTCAAGGCTACCGCCGTTAGCGCAATTACATACGGCATCGTTAGTTGCTGGATGTATGTAATTGGTATGGGAGCAGCTATATTTACAGCAGAATCCGACATTGCACAAATTATGGTAAAGGCAGGACTTGGAATAGCAGGACTTGTTATAATTGTCTTTTCAACGGTTACAACAACATTTCTTGATGCGTATTCTGCAGGTGTTTCCTGTGAATCTATTACTAAAAAAGTGAATGCTAAATGGATAGCTGTTGCGGTAACAGTCATTGGTACACTTGGAGCAATGTTTTTGCCTCTTACAGATATTACTGAATTTTTATATTTCATAGGCTCTGTATTTGCACCTATGATAGCAATTCAATTTGCCGACTTTTTTATCCTGAAACAAAACAAGGAAGCAAGCGCGTTCGATATTCAGAATTTAATTATTTGGCTTGCAGGATTTATTATTTACAGGGTACTAATGAATGTTGATATTATTGTCGGAAGCACATTGGCAGATGTTGTTGTAACGATAATAATCTGCATCGCGGTCAAGCTCATTAGAAAGAAACATAATCATAAGATTTAAGCAAAGAAAGGAGCTGTAGCAAAATGCACAGACCGCATAAAGCAAGAAAATAGCATAAAAAAGCGATTGAGAATCACAAATCAAAAAGAATTTTAAAAACCTTAATGTAGAAATTTGCTTGGCAACAAATTTCGCTGATTAAATTGCTTTATGCTATAAACAAACATCGCCTCTCGTCGTATCCACATACGACTTCGGGTATCCAAAAGCATGACTTTGCCATGCTTTTGCTCAGTTTGTTCATTCTGCACTATTTTTCTCCAACCCCAAAGGAGCAGTAGCAAAACAAAATCATTTTGCTACTGCTCCTTCACTCTCTTTTACTCCCTGCTTGTTGGCAGGAAGTGTGTTTCGATATTTCCTTATCACTACTCACCAAAACAGCTGATTTTTTGTTCTTTATTCAGCAGAAACTTTCAGAATGTCAATTTCTAAAGCTAATGTCTGGGGAGGCAGGCTCATGGTCATGGGCTCTGCATGGAAGCCGGAAATCTGAGCGCCTACGGTCAAATCGTCAATGCCGTAAATTCTTCTGTCATTCCCGCTTTTGATTACAGTTTCTTCAGAAATCATGAGCAGAATCTGATCGTTTTCGGTAGAGATCAAAACGCTGTCTTCCCGAACTTCTTCAACCACACCGGAGAAGGGAACCTTAACGGTTTCCACAATTTCTTCTTGTTCAATGTTGATGGAAAGTGCCAAAGTCTGAGGAGGCAGGCTCATGGTCATTGCCTCGGAATGCAGACCGGAAATTCTCATACCTTCTGCCAAATCGTCGATTTTGTAAATTCTTCTGTCCAGACCCTTTGTAATCTGGGTTTCGTCTGCAATCATCAGGCAGAGTTCGGTTTCTGTTTCGTCAGACAAAATGGTTACCATGCCTTCTTCGATTGCCTGAATGGTTCCTGCAAAAGCAACGCCTGCTTCTTTTACAACTTCTTCTTCAGGTTGTTCCACAGGCAGGTTCAGTACAGTAATCTGTACTGCGGTTCCCTGGGGAGGAAGGCTTGCGGTCATGGCGTCACCGTATTCAATCATGATAGCCTGTCCTTGTGCCAAAACATCGGAAGTAATGGCTTCGCCGTTTGCACTCAGCTTGGTTTCTTCGGTAATGGCTACTACTACTTCCCCTAACTTTTCATCGGTCACCAGCAGACGGCCGTCTTCCTGGATTTCTGCAATTTCTGCACGGGAGGGCAGAACCACTTTGAACTCATTTCCTTCCAGCTCGTGGCAATTAAGTCCCATGAGCTTTGTGAAGAACAACACCGGAACATGAGTGGTATCGTTTACAATCACGGAAGGTGCACCCAAAGATTCGGGAGCGGTTTTTGCAAAGGTGTAAGAATCTTCCCCTGCAGCAAAGGTAATGTACTGCGCACCCTTTGTTAAGGTAACAATGTTTCCTTCTTCCTGCCAGCCAACAGCATAGCCGAAGTGTTCTGCAATTTTACGAACAGGGAGCAAATCTGCTTCATTCTGTTCAATGCCCGTTACGGTAATGGGCAGCACCGGTTCTTCATTGGCAAAGCCTGACATCACCAGAGCAGAGCCAAGTATTCCTGCCGCAACGGCAGTTGTAATCATTTTTTTCCACATAGGTAGTACCTCCTTAAGTACAAGTTTTTTTGCGTTTTCATATAGAATACCTTTCAAACTGCCAAAAGGTTGCAAAAATTCAAAAAAATTTTTCTTTGGGGAAAATTTATTCCTTGGTATCGATATTTGTGTTGTTTTGAGCGAGCATTTTAACAGCCCGATCAAAATCACTTTCCAACTGCTTCATTTCTCTTTCGCGATACATTTCAAATTCTTTTTCTGCTTTTTCTATGGCTTGCTTATGTGATATGGTTCCTTTTCCTTCAAGCAATTTCCTTTTATTTGATAGAATCTGATGATCCAGTGCCTCTATCCAATCCTGCATTGACATCGGTATTTGTTCCAAAGCTTGAAACTCAGCAAAATCAAGAAATTGCGAAACAAGCAAGTTCAATCTTTGCAATTCTATTTCTGAAAGATAATTCTTTGCAATTTTAACATCATCTTTTGTGATGTAGTTGCCTTTGAAATTAGTCATTCCCACAAGTGGTTTTTCATTATCTACGCGCTCATAAATAACTTCGGCTGCAGTATGCTCATGCACTGCGAAATTCAATTTGTTCTGAACGGTAGCAAAAAATGTTTTTGTTAAATCCGAACGAGGGTCATAGTCTGTGGCTGTTGCATAAATATCTGTTACCTGCTGATAAAAATTTCTTTCTGATGAACGAATATCACGAATGCGCTGCAATAATTCTCTGAAATATCTGGAACCGCCCTGTTTCAGTCTTTCGTCATCCATAACGAAACCTTTTTGAATATATTCATGCAATCTTTCGGTTGCCCAACGCCTGAATCGTGTTGCCACTTGTGACTGAATTCTGTATCCAAGCGCAATTATCATATCAAGATTATAATGAGCGGTGTTATAATTTTTTCCGTCAGCAGCAGTTGTTCGGAATTTCCGAACAACTGAAATCTCATCTAATTCCCCATCTGATAATATGTTTTTGATATGTTCACTTACATTTGATTTGCTTGTTTGATAAAGTTCTGTAATCTGTGCTTGAGTAAGCCACAAATCTTCATCAGAAAAACGAACGGAAACTTTTGTTATTCCGTTATCATCCTGATAAATAACTACATGATTATCATTCATCGCTTTATTCCTCTTTTCTTTATAATTAGGTAGATGTGTCATTTTGAAAAAAGATTCAGGCGATTCATCCTCAAACAGTTTTTCAATTCCATTATAGCATAAATACAAGGCTTTGGTCAACCCATTTTTATTTATAAAAACAAGGGGGAAAGCCACTTTACGGACAAAAATTGAGAAAAAACTTGACATTTTGGAAAAAATGTGGTATCATTAAGTAACAGTTGCCTTTTTAGCTAAGGATTTCGGAATGAAAAATACCCTTGTCTGCCGAATAAAAAGGACAATAAAGCAGGTGTTGGCAGATAGAGATTTGAAAAGAGGAAAGAATGATGCGAAAAAGAATTTGGGCTGTTTTGATTGCGGCTCTTTGCTGTATGTCTATGATGACAAGTGTTGCAGCAAATGTTGGAATCCATGTTGTAGTAAACGGGCGGGCGATTGATTTTGCCAAAGCCCCTGTAATGATTGATGATCGGATGTTGGTCCCGATTCGCATGGTGGCAGAAGCCATGGAATGTGAAGTGGGTTGGGATGCAGAAACCCAGGGTGTGCTCATTTCAAATGACACATCGAACTTGACTCTGCGGATTGACCATGCCGATATGAAGGTTGCAAATAATTCGGGTGAATCTGTTGTTTTATTGGATGTTGCGCCCATTTTGATTGAGGATACCACTTATCTTCCTTTAAGAATGGTGGTAGAGGCACTGGGCGGAAATGTGCTTTGGGACAACGGAACAACCTATATTGATTATACTGTAGCAGACGAACTGGAAGTAAACTATGTAGAACCGGTACATAATCCCGATGAGCATACCTTCTATTTCCAGAACGAAGCAAGATTTAATCTGCCTGAAAGCGGTGCCGGCTATTGTTGGGTTTGCTCCTATGCAATGGTGTTGAGCGATGTGATGGGCTATCCCATTACTCCCGTTGATGTAGCGGCAGTCAATCTGGAGTATAGCTCCAGCGGTGCCTATTGCTATCATTATCAGATTGTGTCAAAATTTGGTGCAAAGTTTGTGCCTGCGGTAGATACTGCATCACCCTATTATGCAGGGTATGACCAGTATTTCGGTGCAACTTATCTGAATCTGCCCGATGAACAGGCTGCAGTAAATGCACTCAAAGAAGCATTGGATCGAAATCCTGCGGGGATTTTGGTTCGGTTTGAGGCAGTTTCTCCTCATACTATGGTAGCCATCGGCTATGAAGGAAATACGATTTATTTCAACGAAACCATTCCTTATGGAAACGGTTACAGCGACACCAGTATTTATCGGAACATTCCCTTTGACCAGACCTTCCCCGGCGGATATTGCGGTTTGGGATTGAAGGATTTGACTTCCATTCAGGCAATCGTTTCACAATAAAAAAGAATGTTTAAGACTGTCACTTTGTTTCGTGACGGTCTTTTTTTGCAAAAAATAAAAATTTTTATTTACAAATATTGTAAATCGTGTTATAATATAATTGCAACGCAGTTAAATATGGTAAACCCAATACAAGGTTTGCGTTTGGTAAAAACGCAGGCTTTGATTGTCATACTTGTATTGGGTGTGAAAACTGCGTTGCAACAGGATCGGGGTCAGCGTTTTTCATACGCCGGCTTCGGTCGGCGTATTTTTTATTGGAGGGTATGACATGAAAAATGAAGTAGATTCTTTGGGACGGTTTGTAATCCCCGTTAAGTACAGACGGAAAATGGACATCCACGCGGGAGATGAAATTGATGTATTGTTTCAGAAGGGCACATTGGTACTGAAAAAAGCCTATCCCACTTGTATTTTTTGTGACAGTGAAGAAGAATTGACTGTCTTTGAAGAACGAGTGGTATGTAACAATTGCATTGCAAAAATACAAAGGCTGTAGCAAATCACTTTGCTACAGCTCATTTTTTGTAGTTTATGGTGTACGCATTTTGCTACACCCTTTTATACTTCGAGAATTTCTTTTTCCTTACTTGCACAGATTTGGTCAATTTCCTTTGTGAATTTGTCTGTCATATCCTGAATGTCCTTTTCGGCATTTTTCAGGTCGTCCTCTGTGATTTCGCTGTTCTTTTTCTGGGTTTTAAAGGCTTCGATGGCATCCCGTCTGATCGAGCGGATGGCAACCTTACCTTCTTCGGCATATTTACGAACCTGTTTCACCAGATCCTTTCTCCGTTCTTCTGTCAGCGGAGGGAAGGAAAGACGAATTACCTTACCGTCGTTATTGGGAGTGAGTCCCAAATCGGATTTTAAGATTGCCTTTTCAATTTCTCCCAAAATGCTGCCGTCCCAAGGCTGAATCATCAGCGTTTTGGGGTCGGGAGAAGAAATGGTTCCTACCTGAGCGATAGGTGTTGCTGTGCCGTAATATTCCACCGTTACCCGATCCAGCACTGCTGCACTGGCTTTGCCTACCCGTACGGTTGCCAGAGTGTCTTTCAGGTTGCCAATGGTTTTTTTCATTTTGGTTTCGTAAATTTCATAATTACCTTTCATGGTTACTTCCTCCTTTAATCTACTAAAGTTCCGATATTTTCACCGGACACTGCTTTTACAATGTTTTCAGGACAGTCCAGACCGAATACCAACAAGGGAATATGGTTGTCCTTACAAAGGGTAGCTGCGGTTAAATCCATCACACCTAAGCCCTGATTGAGCACTTCCATAAAGGAAATATGGTCATATTTTTTCGCGTTGGGGTTCTGATTGGGGTCGCTGTCATACACACCGTCCACATTCTTTGCCAGCAAAATCACTTCCACGCCCATTTCTGCTGCACGAAGAGCGGCAGCTGTATCGGTGGTGAAATAGGGATTTCCTGTTCCGCAGGCAAAAATGACCACTCTGTTTTTTTCTAAATGACGGACAGCCTTTCCTCTGATGTAAGGTTCCGCAATCTGGCGCATTTCAATTCCTGTCTGGACTCTGGTGGGAACACCGTTTGCCTCCAGGGAATCTGCCATAGCCAGTGCGTTGATCACCGTTGCCAGCATTCCCATGTGGTCCGCTCTTGTTCTATCCATCTGACCGCCGCTTCTGCCTCTCCAGAAATTGCCTCCGCCAACCACGATAGAAACCTTCACGCCCATATCTACGACTTTTTTTATTTGTACTGCAATGGTGTTCAAAATGTCAAAATTAAGTCCCGTTTTATTGTCCCCTGCCAATGCTTCACCGCTTAATTTCAGCATCACATTATTGTATTTTGCCGTCATAACTGTTTTCGCTCCTTTATTTTTATTCCGTCTTAGGAAAAGAGGTGGAAAATTTTATAAACTTGTCTTTTATTATTATATTATATTTTTTGTCTAATTGCAATCCTTTTTTGGATTTTTTAACAGAATTAAAAATTTTTCTTTTGTTTCTCTCTTTTTTGTAGTATAATAAAGGGGAAAGGAGTGAGACCATGCTTTGGCAGTTTATCAAGAGAGTGCGGGATAACGAGCTTTGGAATGTTGCGGCACAGCTTTCCTATTATTTGCTGTTGTCCTTTTTTCCTTTGATTATCGGAGTGGTGTCCTTGCTGGATTATTTTCCCGCAGGAGTGGAGCTTTTGATGGATTCGATCCAATCTGTGGTTCCCGAGCCTGCCTTTCGGCTGGTCAACGAAAACAGAGAAATCTTCTCAGGCCTTCGGGGGGGCATGTTCTCCATTGGTTTTATTACCACTCTTTGGATTGCTACCCGTGGTTCAAAAGCCATTTATAAAAGCTTAAATCAAGCCTATCCGACGGAAAAGAGACATTTTGTGATTACTTATCTCATTTCCTTTTGTATCACCCTTTCTCTGATTTTGTTTGTGGCTCTTTCTTTGACGGTGATATTGTTAAGCAATCGGTTTATTTTGCAGTTTGTGGGGCACAGCCAAATTGTATTTTGGTTAAGTCAGCTGAGAATCTGGGGGATGTTTGTGGTGTTTGTGCTGGCACTTTCTGCCATCTATGCCTTTGTTCCCCGTATCAAATTAAAGTTGAAGGAAGTCCTTCCCGGTGCAATCATTGCAACCTTGCTTTGGATTATCTGTACCGTGGGATTTGAAATTTATGTGAGCAACTTTGGAAATTATGCCCTTGTTTACGGGACATTGGGCGGATTTGTGGTGCTGCTTTTGTGGCTGTATCTGGTGTCCTTTTCCCTTCTTCTGGGAAATGAAATCAACGCTTTTTTGTACGAAACCAAAGAGAAATCATAAAAAACCATTGTGTTTTTTGAAAAAGTATGATATAATGAAAAGAATCATACTATGATTCTTTTCAGCGATATAAATTCCTGGCGGAATTTGCGATATGTACCCTGTACGCGATATACCTTCGGTGCGATATGTGCCTATGGCACGAGATAAGGAATTTATATCATATCGCTTTGTTTACAAAATATCGCAATCGAACTTTTGTGAGATTATATCGCACGAAGGACATGAGTATATCGCCAAAAAAGAGGTTATGATGAACGATAAAACGATTAAAGAATTAGCCGTGGAATTAACTGTTGAAATAACTGCAATATGTGATAATATAAAAGGCAAAGCAGTATTTACGAATCAGCTTTTACGCTCTTGTTCGTCAATAGGTGCAAATTCTTATGAGACAAAATATGCACAAAGCAAAGCGGATTTTATACACAAATTAGAAATATCACTGAAAGAGTGCTATGAAACAGAATATTGGTTAGAAATTCTGTTCAAAGTAAATGCAATAGACAAGACAATATATGATAATTTGAGCAACAAGTGCGGAACAATTCGCAGAATGCTTATCGCCTCTGTAACTACAGCAAAAAACAAGAAGTGATTACCTTGTATATGCGAGAGAGATCATAAGATTTTGGAAAATGATTGGTTCGTGGATATTAAGAAGAAATCCGGAGCAAATATGTTTTGAAATTATTTGTAATTGAGTAGATGCTAATGTACGATTACTGATATATAAAAAAAGCTGGTGAGAAAGAATGCAGACAAAGGAATTAACCAAGGGAGCGCTGTTGGCGGCATTGACCGCTTTGTTTGCTTTGTCCTTTATTTATCTGCCCTTTCTGTCCTTTTTCGGAATGTTTTTCGGGGTGTGTACCGTGGCGGTATTGCTGACTTATGTGAAATCGGTGAAGGTATCCGTAACCGCATTGACGGTAGCCATGATTCTCACCGCCCTGTTTTCCGATCTTGTGACAATGCTTTTTTCAGGTGTTCTGATGATTGTCCTGCCGGGAACGGTAATCGGAATGTGTTTCCGCAGAAAACAACCCTTTTCCACTATGATGATTTCGGGTGGGATTGCTTATTTGGCGGCAATCATGGGAACATTTTTGCTTTCCAAATTGGTGTATGGTATTGATTTTGCAAAGGAGTTTCAAACCATCATGGAGCAAACGATGCAACAGTTTGTTTCTATGATAGAAGCATCTCCCCAGCTTGCCAACGGGGAGGCGGCAGAACAATTGATCAAAATGATCCCCGCACTGACCAATACCATGATGCTGACCATCCCTTCTGCAATGATGATCACAGCGGGCTTTCTGACCTTGTGTAATGTGTTGTTAAGTCGGGGTGTGCTTTGCCGATTGAGGGATTCTGCTTGTTCTCTGCCTTCCTTCAGTCAGCTTCATGTGCCGAAAACCATTGCCTGGGGTTATGTGATTCTGACCATAGTGGAAATGATGGCAATGAAAAACCGTTCTTTGTATTTTTTACTTTATAATGTGGAGCTGGTCCTATCTTCTATCCTTTTGGTAGGCGGCATTTCCTTGATAAAGTTTTTGATTAACAAAATGGGAGCACCGAAAATTGTGTCCGGCCTGTTGCTCTTGGTATTGTTGCCTTTTTCGGTGTTGTTGTATCAGATCATTGTTTTGCTGGGACTGATTGATGCTTTTTGGGATTTTCGCAAACCCAAAAGTTTGTAATGAGGGAGATTGGTATGAAAAAGAAAGCCAAGCTGATATTCGGATTGAATACTCTTTTGCTTGCCATTTTAACGGTAGTATTGGTGACAGTATCTCCTGTTTGGGGAATCTTGGCGGCAATTGGAGCGGGAATGGTAACGGTATCTTTTTATCATCTGGGGAAAAAACAGGAAAGACTGTTGGAAAAGAAATTAGGAAAAGCGGTAAAAAGAGGTCCCGAAAAGGCGAATAGCAGTACATTGCAGTTGTTAATGGAGCTGCCCCTTCCCTGCATGATTACGGATGAGGAAGGAGTCATTCAATGGTTTAATGTGGCATTGGGACAGCTGTTTCCCGGAAAACGGCTGATCGGGGAAGATGTGGCGACCCTGATCCCCCAGTGCGGTGAGCTGAAAGAAAAAGCTGCCTTTGTACGGGATGTTGTGCTGGGCGAAAAAACCTATTCTCTGATTGCCCAAACATTAGAAGGAGAATGGAATGCCCGTGGGTTGACCTTTTTGGAGGTGACACGGGAACGGGAAATGGAAGAGTTGTACGAAGCAGGCAGAATTGCGGCAGGTACCATTACGGTGGATAATTATGCGGAAGTCATGTCGGGTCTTTCCGAGGGAGAACAGAACAAGCTGATTATGGAAATTGAAACCACTCTTTACGGGTGGGCATCCCCCTTGGAGGGCATGATTCGTCGTATGGACAGAGATCGGTTTTTGCTGATTGTTGACCAGCAACACCTCAATTTCCTGTTAGAGCAAAAATTTGATATTTTAAACGAAGTGAAGAAAATTAAGGGATATAACGATATTCCCGTGACATTGAGCATCGGAGTAGGCAGTCATCAACCTACAGTAGCAGAAACGGTTTCCGCCTCTCAGGCAGCGTTGGAATTGGCTTTGGGTCGGGGCGGCGATCAGGCAGTTGTCAAGAGGGAGGACCAGTTTTTCTTCTTTGGCGGCAACTCCAGAGAGCTGGAAAAACGAACCCGTGTTCGGGCAAGGGTGGTTTCTCAGGCCTTGTACAGCCTGATTGAAAATGCATCCGATGTGGTGGTTATGGGCCACAAAAATCCCGATGCGGACTGTATTGGTGCGGCATTGGGAATTTGTGCCATTGCAAGACACTTAAACAAACCTGCAAGAATTATTTTGGGAGAATGTAATTCCTCTGTGAAAAAGCTGATTGGTGCTTTGAAAAAGGATTTGCCTCCTATCTGGATTGAACCTGTTTCTGCCAAAAATTTTGTGCGGGAAAACACCTTGCTTGTGGTAGTAGATATTCACCGCCCGGGACTTGTGGAATGTCCCGAGCTTGTGGAGAAGTCTTCTCATGTGGTGCTCATTGACCATCATCGCAGAAGTGCAGATTTTATCAGTCATCCGGTGCTTATGTATCAGGAGCCTTATGCTTCCTCCACCTGTGAAATGGTCAGTGAAATTTTGCAGTATGTGGGAAACGGGTTAAAGCTTTCCAAAGCAGAAGCGGAAGCCCTTCTTTGCGGTATTGTACTGGATACCAAGAATTTTACGGTAAAAACCAATGTGCGAACCTTTGATGCGGCATCTTATTTGCGCCGTCATGGTGCAGATCCCATTCAGGTTCACAATATGTTCCGTACCGACCTTGAAACCTATCGGAGAATTTCCGATGCGGTAGAAGGGGCAATGATTTACAAACAAAAATATGCCATTGCCCAATGCCTGCCCGGGAAGGATGATATGCAGATTATGCCTATGGCGGCAGATGAACTGCTGACCATTGATTCTATTGGAGCAAGTTTTGTATTATGTCCCCATGACGACCATGTCCATGTGAGTGCCCGTTCACGGGAAGATGTGAATGTACAGCTGATTATGGAAAAAATCGGGGGCGGCGGTCATCAGATGTCGGCGGGAACAAAATTGGAAGAGGTAACCATCCAGCAGGCAAAGGATATGGTCCTCCAAGCCATTGAGGAATATGAGACTAATTAAAAAGGGGTAAGATAAAATGAAGGTGATTTTACAGGCAGATGTAAAAGGAAAAGGAAAAAAAGGAGATTATATCGAGGTAAGTGACGGGTATGCCCGCAATTTCTTGCTTCCCAAAGGCTTGGCGGTGGAAGCAAATAACGCCAACTTGAATGTATTAAAGGGCAAAAAGGAAGCGGAAGCCTTCCGTAAACAACAAGAACTTGAGCAGGCACAGGAAATTGCCTCGAAACTTTCGGGTGTGACCGTGGAACTGTCTGCAAAGGCGGGAGAAAACGGAAAGCTCTTTGGCTCCATTACTGCAAAAGACATTGCAGAAGCATTGAAAATGCAACATCATATTGTGATTGACAAGAGAAAACTGGTGGTGCCCGACGGTGGCGTAAAAACCACAGGCACCCATAAATTGGAAGTGAAGCTTCATCCTCAGGCGCATGGAACATGCACCGTAAAGGTAACGGAAGGATAATGGAGGAGAAACCATGAATCAGACGGAAGGAATGAGAACAGTACCTTATAGCCGTCAAGCAGAGCAGAGCGTTCTGGGGGCAATTTTGTTTGACCCGGAGCAGGTGTCTGCTATAGCTGGTGCATTACGGGAGGACGATTTTTATTTACAAGCAACCCGTGAGGTGTTTTGCGCCATGATGGACTTATATCATGTGGGCAAACCCATTGATGCAGTTGTACTGCAGGATCAGCTGATTCAACGGGGCAGTCTGGATGCCATCGGGGGTCTCAATTACTTATCAGAACTGGCGGCAGGGGTTCCTACCACTGAAAATTTACATTATTATATCAAAATTGTCAAGGATAAATCCACCCTGCGAAAGCTGTTGACCGCCACAGGAGAAATTCAGAATTTGTGCCTGGCGGAAACGGAAGAGGTATCTGTGGTATTGGATGCGGCAGAACAGAAAATTTTTGATATTCTGCAAAATAAGGATACCCGTGATTTTGTTACGGTGGGCGAGGTGATTCCCAAAACCTTCGAGCTGTTGGCACAGCTCCAAAAACAAGGCGGCACGGTGACAGGGATTCCCACGGGGCTGATTGATTTGGATAAAATTACTGCAGGGCTTCATAATTCAGACTTGATTTTGATTGCTGCCCGTCCCGCAATGGGAAAATCCACACTGGCGCTTAACATTGCCCAGTATGCGGCATCCCGTGCAAAAATTCCCACCGCCTTTTTTGCATTGGAAATGTCAAAGGAACAGTTGGTGAACCGTCTCCTTTCTTCTGAGGCGTTGGTGGATGCAGGAAAAATGAAGGTGGGGGATCTGGACGCCAATGATTGGGACAGATTAACCAAGGCTGCCAAGATGTATTATAACGCACCCTTTTATCTGGATGATACCGCCAGCGTTTCCATTAACGAAATCCGTTCCAAATGTAAGCGGTTAAAACAGGAGAAAAATTTAGGGTTGATTGTGATTGACTATTTGCAGTTGATGCAGGGCCGCAGAAGCGAGTCCCGTCAACAGGAGGTCAGCGATATTTCCCGTTCTTTGAAGATGATGGCAAAGGAACTGGATGTTCCCGTAATTGCCCTTTCCCAGCTGTCCCGTGCATCGGAACAGCGGTCTGACCACCGACCCATGCTGGCAGACCTTCGTGAATCGGGTGCCATTGAGCAGGATGCGGATATTGTTATGTTTTTATACCGTGATGTAGTATATAATGAAAATACGGAAAATCCCAATGTGGCGGAATGTATCATCGCCAAGCACAGAAACGGTTCCACCGGCAAGGTAGAATTAAGTTTCCTGGGTCAGTTTACGAAGTTTAGTAATTTGGAGCGTCACAATGGTTGATTGGTTTTGTAAAACGGTAACAGAGCAAGGCTTGATTTTGCCTCACGACCATGTGGCAGTGGCACTGTCGGGAGGAGCGGATTCTGTTTGTTTGCTGTATTTGTGTACCAAACTGCGGGAACGCCTGCCCTTTTCCCTTTCCGCCGCTCATGTGAACCATGGGTTGCGGGAGGAGGCAGACCGTGAGGCGGACTTTTGCAGAAAATTGTGCCAAAAATGGCAGGTTCCCTTTTTTGAAACCAAGGGATGTGCCAAACAGCCGGGACAAAATACGGAAGCCGTCGGCCGAGCCATGCGATATACCTTTTTTGAATCCTTGGAGCAGGATAAAATTGCCTTGGCTCACCATAAAAACGACCAGGCAGAAACGGTGCTGTTGCATCTTCTGCGGGGGAGCGGCACAGAGGGGTTGGGCGGAATGTCCCCCCAAAGAGGGAAGTATATCAGACCCCTTTTAGATGTAAGCCGTTCCGAAATAGAAGCGTTTTGTAAGGCGGAGGGACTGGAATATTGTACCGACCAAAGCAATTTTTCCAAAGAATACACCCGAAACCGCTTGCGGTTAGAGGTGATTCCCATGCTGGAGCAAATCAATCCCGAGGCAGTGGACGCCCTTTGCAGAACGGCGTTGCTCGTTAGAGATGACGCAGAGCAACTCGCCAAGGATACGGATGAGAAACAAGTATTTCACCCCTTTGAGGATGGGTTTTATTGTAACAGAAAAGAGTTTTTTCAGCTTTCTCCCTCCCTGCAACGACGAACCATTCGCAAATGCTGGGAAACCATAACGGGAGAAAAAGCGGATTTGTGGTTTGCCCCCTTGGAGGCGGCACTACAGCTGTTTTCTCAAGGCAAAACAGGAAAAAAGATTCCTCTTGGGAAAGGGATATGGGCAGAAAACAGCTATGAGGAATTGTTGATTGGAAAAGAAAGGAAGCCCCTCTCCTTCTCCGTTTCTTTAAAAGAAGGGGAACGGGTGCAGATACCAAATACGGATCTTGTGCTGACTGCGGTTCGAAGAAGCCCAAAGGAGACGGATGATTTTGTTTTTGATGATCACCTGATAAAATCAGGAGTAACGATAAGAAGTCGAAAAGAGGGAGATGTGTTTTGCCTCAATGGCAAGCATCGGAAACTAAAGAAACTGTTTATTGATCGAAAAATTCCCCGAAGAACCCGAGACCGTGCCCTTGTGTTTGAATGTAACGGCGAAATCATTGCAGTCACGGGATTGGGTGTGGCGAAGGAATACCAAGGAAAAGGGGACAATTGCTTGATTGTCAATCAGGAAAGGATGAAAACAAATGACATTGGACAAAATGGTGGAAAAGGTACTGTTAACTGAAGACCAGATTGCCGACCGTGTGGCAGAACTGGGAGCAGAAATCACCAGCGATTACAAAGAAAAGGAACTGGTCATGGTATGTGTGCTCAAAGGGGCGTTTGTCTTTGCCTCTGACCTGATGCGTGCGGTTCAGTTGCCGGTCAGCATCAATTTTATGTGCGTGTCTTCTTACGGAAACAGTACGACTTCTTCCGGAAAGATACAGGTTACAAAGGAATTGGATTTTCCTGTGGAAGGAAAGCATGTTGTGATTGCAGAGGATGTAGTTGACAGCGGTCATACTTTGAAATTCCTGATTCAATATCTGAAAGAAAAAGGGGCGAAAACCGTGGAGGTATGTGCGATTTTTGATAAGCCCTCCCGCCGTCAGGTGGAGGTCCCCGTAAAATACATCGGTTTTGAAGTACCCGATGAATTTATCATCGGCTATGGCTTAGACTATGCGGAAGATTTTCGGAATCTTCCTTACTTAGGCGTATTAAAAAGAGAGGTTTACGAAGGATAAACAGGGGTTCATTTCTTGTTTGTTCGCGACAAGAGACAAAAAATTGATGCAAGCGGACAGAAAGGTGATGGATGTAAGGAATGAGATTGATAAAAAACCTTGGATTTTACTTATTGTTGTTTGTGCTGATTTGGGGGATGTGGAGTCTGTTTGGCATTGGCACAGAAGGGAACAATCAGGTGTATTCCGACCTGATTCAATATCTGGAACGGGGAGAGGTAACCGAAATGGTCCTCTCTGATACGGCGGTTGCGGTGTTGTTGACAGACGGAACAGAACATCAAATTGACATTCCCAGTCAGGATATTTTATATCAGGATGCGGGGGACGCCATTAACAAAGCAGTGGAGCTGGGGATTCTGACTGTAAAGGCAGAGCACGAAGGAGGAAGCTGGTGGATTTCCTTATTGCCTACTTTGCTGACCTTGCTGTTGTTTGGCGGATTTTTGTTTCTTATGTTCAGTCAAGGCCAAGGGGGCGGCGGCAGAGGTGCCATGAACTTTGGCAAGAGCCGTGCCCGTATGCTGACGGACGATAAGAAAAAGCACACTTTTGCAGATGTTGCAGGGGCAGACGAGGAAAAGGAAGAGCTGGCAGAAATTGTGGATTTTTTGCGTGATCCCTCTAAATTTATTCAAGTGGGAGCCAGAATCCCCAAGGGTGTTTTGTTAGTAGGCCCCCCGGGAACAGGAAAAACCTTGCTGGCAAAAGCCGTTGCGGGAGAGGCGGGCGTTCCCTTCTTCTCAATCAGCGGTTCTGATTTTGTAGAAATGTTCGTGGGTGTGGGTGCGTCCCGTGTCCGTGATTTGTTTGAGCAGGCAAAGAAAAATGCTCCTGCCATTATCTTTATTGATGAAATTGACGCAGTGGGCCGTCAGCGTGGTGCCGGCTTAGGCGGCGGTCATGACGAAAGAGAGCAAACCTTAAACCAGTTGCTGGTGGAAATGGACGGGTTTGCAGTCAACGAGGGTGTCATTATCATTGCCGCTACCAACCGTCCTGATATTTTAGATCCCGCCCTGTTACGACCGGGTCGTTTTGACCGTCAGGTGGTGGTGGGTGCGCCCGATGTAAAGGGTCGGGAGGAAATTTTAAAAATCCATGCCAAGGGAAAGTTTTTGGGAGACGATGTGAGCCTGAAAACTTTAGCAAAAACCACCATTGGCTTTACGGGTGCGGATTTGGAAAATCTCATGAATGAAGCGGCGTTGCTTTGTGCAAGAGCGGGGGAAAAGGTAATTCACATGCCCCAGTTAAAAGAGGCAATGCTGAAAGTGACCATGGGACCCGAGAAAAAATCCCGCGTGGTAACAGACCGCGATAAGAGAATCACCGCATACCACGAGGCAGGCCATGCCATCACCGCATATTTCCTACCTTTGGTGGACGATGTGCATCATGTGACCATTATCCCTCGGGGAAGAGCGGGGGGCTTTACCATGACCCTTCCTAAAACAGACGACCAGTATGTGACCAAGGAGCAAATGACCCAAAATATCATTATGTCCATGGGGGGCCGTGCGGCAGAGAAACTCATTATGGAGGATGTGACCACAGGTGCATCGGGAGATATTCAGCATGCAACCCAGGTGGCGCGGGAAATGGTGGTGTCCTACGGTATGAGCGACAATTTAGGACCCATTGCTTATAAATCCTCTCAGGACGAAGTGTTTATCGGCAGAGATTTCGGTCATTCTAAATTATACAGTGAAGAAATTGCCGCCAAAATTGATGAAGAAATTTATAAGATTGTAGAATCCGGTTATCAAAAAGCGGTTGCCATGCTCCAAGAGCATATTGATAAGCTCCATGCCGTGGCAGATGCTCTGTTAGAACGGGAGATTCTGGACGGTGAGGAATTTAAGGCTGTGATGGAACAACCTCAAACAGAAGAAGTTTCGGAGGAAAACGAAACGGAAGAATAAGAAAACAAAAAGGTCGTAGCGATGCATACACCTCACAAGGCAAAAAGGGGCTTAACAAGCCTTTTTTTGTTACTGTAAAACAAAAAATAAAAAGGGAGGTGGAGATTCATCATATCAACAATTCAATGATAAACCGCAGTTTGTATCACTTCTTTTCTCTTTTTCTGTGCATATTCATAAGCAATTTTTGTTCCGCTTTTTGGACTGCTGTTCTTTCTTGCGGGCGGTTGGTAATTTTTTTGATAATATACCACGCAAATGTCAGAACGGTCAATCATAATCTGATTGCGTTTTACATACGAAGCACGCCCTGAACCAAGAATCTGCTTTGGATAATAGGTATCATCATAGCTTTGTAGAAGGTATGCCTTATAGTCATCGCTGATATAGGGATATTCTGCACGAACATAAATG
>JAZNYR010000061.1:0-2985 GCA_045594525.1 Clostridia bacterium
AACAGTGGGAGGAAGCACAGTCAACCATGCAGAAAATTCTGGACGACCTGGAAGTTCCCTATGTGATTGGAATCGGAGCAGCCGCATTCTATGGTCCCAAGCTTGACATTCAGATTAAGAATGTTCACGGAAAAGAAGATACTCTGATTACCATTCAGATTGACCAGATGCTGGCAGAAAAGTTTGGAATGGAATATGTGGATTCTGACGGAAGTAAGAAAAATCCCTACATCATTCACAGAACCTCAATCGGTTGTTATGAACGGACTCTTGCCTTGTTGATTGAAAAGTATGCAGGTGCATTTCCTGCGTGGCTTGCACCGGTTCAGGTAAAGGTACTGCCCATTTCTCAGAATTATTTTGAATATACCCAGAAGATTACCGAGAAACTGGAAGCAGCAGGAATCCGTGTAGAGCATGATACAAGAAGTGAAAAGGTTGGATATAAAATCCGTGAAGCTCAGCTGGAAAAAGTTCCTTATATGCTGATTGCAGGTGAACAGGAAATGGAAGCAGGAACTGTTTCCGTCCGTTCCCGCAAAAACGGCGATATGGGCAGTATGTCCATTGATGATTTTATCAAAGACCTGCTGGTTGAGGTTCAGACCAGAGCAAGATAAAAAAATTGCATAAAAAATACCTCTTTTATATACACTAATCGTATAAAGGAGGTATTTTTATGAAAAAAAGGGTGTTATTGATTGGCTTGCTGTTTGCCCTTGTATTGACAGCCTTGTTTATTCCAAAATCCGAATCGGTTCAAACCTTATCCCGGTATGGTTCACAGGGAAACGAGGTAGTCAGTATTCAGACAAAGCTCAAAAATTTGGGATATTACAAAGGAGAAATTGACGGGATTTTCGGACCTCTTACCCAAAGTGCGGTGATTTGGTATCAAAGTAATTTTGGTTTAAAGGCAGACGGTATTGTGGGGCCGAAGACATTAAAATCCTTAGGACTTTCCACAGGCGGATACAATAATTCTGATTTAGAACTCCTTGCCCGATGTGTCAGCGCAGAGGCAAGAGGGGAGCCTTATCAGGGTCAGGTTGCAGTAGCGGCGGTCATATTAAATCGCGTCAATTCTGCTTCCTTCCCCGGTAGTATTGCAGGGGTGGTGTATCAGCCCGGTGCCTTTTCTTCTGTCAATGACGGCCAGATTAATATGGAGCCTACCGCGTCTGCTCGAAATGCGGCACAGGAGGCTTTGAGCGGTGTTGACCCCTCTTATGGCAGTATTTATTTTTACAATCCGGCAAAATCAACCAGCAAATGGATTTTTTCAAGACCGACGGTGGTGACCATCGGTTCCCATGTATTTGCAAAATGAAAGGATGAAATTACAAATGAAAATTGTGTTACAAAGAGTGTCGGAGGCGTCCGTTTCCATCGACGGAAAAACAGTGGGAGAAATCGGAAAAGGGTATCTGGCATTGCTTGGAGTGGAAGAAACGGACACGGAGGAAATTGCTGAAAAAATGGCGGACAAGCTTCAAAAGCTCCGTATTTTTGAAGATGAGAACGGAAAAACAAATGTAAGCGCAGAACAGGTGAATGGTGAAATTTTGGTAGTTTCTCAATTTACCTTGTGTGCCGATTGCCGAAAGGGAAACCGCCCCAGCTTTATTGGTGCCGCAAGACCGGAACAGGCAATTCCTCTTTATGAGTATTTTCTTTCTCTTTGCGAAAGCCGTTTTGCCAAAACCGCCTGCGGTGAGTTTGGAGCAGATATGAAGGTATCTTTGGTAAACGACGGCCCCTTTACCCTGGTGCTTGATAGCAAAGAGATTGTTTCCGCTTAACGAAAAAAGAACTTATCTGTGGGTAAGTTCTTTTTTTATGCCCAAAAATGGATGTATATTTCTAAATATTTTGTCGGTTTTAGAGGTTGACAACGGAGCGTAAAAATGGTATGATAATAGGAAGAAGATTTGAAAAGAGGTGGAAAGGGATGAATCGGATTACGGTAATCGCAGGGCATTTCGGAAGCGGTAAAACAGAATTTGCTTTGAATTATGCTCTTCACTTAAAGAAAAATCACGAGAATGTGACAATCGTTGATATGGATACGGTAAATCCCTATTTCCGTACAAAAGACGCAGAGGAACGGCTTACCGATGCAGGGGTTCGTGTAATTTCTCCCCAGTTTGCCAATACCAATGTGGATATTTTGTCCGTTCCGCCTGAAATTCTTTCTGTGTTTGAAAATCCTTCTTGTGCAGCGGTATTTGATGTGGGGGGAGATGACGAGGGAGCAATTGTTTTGGGTGTCTATGAAAAGCTGATTCGCCAAAGCGGATATGAAATGCTTTTTATTATGAATCCCAACCGTCCCTTTACCGAAACGCCCCGCCAGGCATTGGAAATGATGAATGCCATTGAACAGGTGTCAAGGCTCAAGTTTACAGGGATTGTCAATACTGCGAACTTGATGGAAGAAACCACTCCTTCTTTGGTAGCAGAGGGGGAAAAGGTGGTTCGCGAAACGGCACAGCTTTCCAATCTTCCGTTTTTGTACACTGCCGCTACGGCAGAAAATCTTGCTTTCATTTCGGAGCCGGAAAAAGGATTTCCGATTGAATTGTTTTTAAAAAAGCCTTTTTAATTTTAAGTAAGGGGGTGTTGTTGTATGGCAAAAGTAACATTTTTGGAGGACAAATGTAAAGGGTGTCGGCTTTGCACCACAGTATGTCCCAAACAAATTGTAACAATGGCAACAGACAGAATCAATGCAAAGGGGTTCCACCCGGCAGAGGTTAAAGAACAGGACAAATGTATTGGATGCGCATTTTGTGCAACAATTTGCCCGGATGTTGTAATTCAGGTAGAAAAATAAAGAAAAGAGGTGGCCAATATGGCTGAAAAGATTTTGATGAAAGGCAATGAAGCCATTGCAGAGGCTGCAATCCGGGCGGGTTGTAAGATGTTCTTCGGATATCCCATCACTCCTCAGACGGAAGTAGCTGCTTACATGGCAAAAAAACT
>JAZNYR010000062.1:0-1913 GCA_045594525.1 Clostridia bacterium
CGTTTTTTGTTCCTACTTCAGGGGAGGTAGTGGGGGGGGGGAGGGATGGTGCGTGTGCGGAGTGTTCGATTTCCCGACACAGTGCCTCCAAACCTTGTTTTTTTCTGGCACTGATTCCCACAACGGGGATGTTCAGCAGAGAGGAAAGCTTTTTCAGGCGAATGGTAATGCCTTTTTTCTTTGCCTCATCCATTAAATTGACACATAAAATCAAGCCCGAAACCACCTCCCGTACTTGCAGAACAAAGTGAAGATTTCGCTCTAAGCAGGTGGCATCTGCTACTAAAACAGTCACATCCGCTCCGCCAAAACAAAGAAAATCTCTTGCAATTTCTTCCTCGGCGGAGTTGGCATTGAGAGAATAGGTCCCCGGAATATCCACAAGCAGATAGGAAACATCATTGTATACAAATCTGCCCACTGCATTGCTGACCGTTTTTCCCGACCAGTTTCCCGTGTGCTGATTCATTCCGGTTAATTGATTGAATAAAGTTGATTTTCCCACATTGGGATTGCCTCCCAATGCAACAATAATTTCCTCGGGATTACAGCGTTTTATCATAGTTTCCTCCTAATACAGTTCAATGTTGCATGTATCCGTTTTGCGAAGTGCAATCACGGTTCCCCGAACGAAAAAAGCGGAAGGGTCACCGCCGGAAGCTGTTTGCAGGTGGGTAATGGGGGTGTGTTCCACCATGCCAAAATCCAGAAGCCTTTGTCTGATGCTTCCTGACAGATTTATTGTTTTAATTCGGCCCGTTGCTCCGATTGGTAATTCAGACAGTTTCATCATACTCACTCCATTGAAGGTGTTTTCGGTAATATGATATGCGAAAGAGAGGAAATCGGTGATTGAAAAAAGGGATGTGTCAAAACAAAACCGTCTTGACACATCCCTTTTGAAACTTTTCGTTAACTTGTTTTAGTTGGAATTCACAACCTTGATAATAGGATTTCCTATTACATCAACAGTTCCTGCCACCTTATCCAGGACAACAAAGTGTGCTTCCTCATTGGATTCTTCTGCTCTGGGGTCGGTTGCCAGAGAGATGGTAATGCTTTCGTTATATTTGGTGAAGGTGTACTTGTTACACACATAACCGCCGTCAGCGAACCAACCTGTCACATCGTCATAAGAGTAAGAACAACAGAAATTCTTCACTACTGCTTTCTGAAATTGAAGCAGATGGTCTGCACCCATTGGCAGGAACAGTTTGGTATCTAATTCATAGTAATAGGTGTTTTCTTCAGTGGGAAGCTTTTCGTCTGTCACAGGAGTGACATCATAGGTGGATTCAAACAAATCCTTCAAATTGGTGTAGCCGTATTCGGGTGTGTAGATGACAGCAACTTCTGTGTGATCCCCTTTATCGACAAAGTAATCCACCACACAGTCAAAGGTTTCAGCAACGAAACGAAGGGGAACATAGGTGCGGCCGTTAATCACAACGGGAACCACATCCATTTCATAATTTTTGCTTTCGTTCCCATTTTTTACAGTTACATTTTTGTCCCCGATAATGAGTTTTACTTCTCTTCCTTTGCCTTGAATGATAACAGATTGTTCTTCTTCGTTCCACAAAACCTGTGTCCCCATTTGTTCAAAGATACCCCGCAGACCTACCATGGTTCTGTCGTTTGCAATAAAGGGTGTAGCATCGGATTCTACCTCTTGGTCATCCAGCATAACGACTACATAAGGGTTTTCATCAGCCGTAGTCACCATTGCTCCAAAGCAGGTAAGCACAAGGCAGAGTGCCATTACCAGACATCCTATTTTCTTCATGTTTTTACCTCCGTTATGGAAAGTTTTGTAATATAAAACGCGGAAGCGATCTATATCTGTGCTCGTTCATTATACCATGATTGGCTTGATTTGTCAAGTTTGGGGCATTTCTTCCTGAAACAGAGTA
>JAZNYR010000063.1:0-4612 GCA_045594525.1 Clostridia bacterium
CATAAAATCGCTCCTCAATATTAATTTACTGTTATTTGTTTCCTGATTTTATGAAAATATTCCCATAAAAAAGAAGGTGCAGCGTAAAAGTTATGTTGCTACACTCTCCTTATTAAGCAGTTTTTACTATGTGTGGTGTGCGCATTTTGCTACACTTCCCATTTTTTGGGTGGACGAAAAATAGCGCAGATTGGACAAACTGAACCGTGGCAAGCTTTGCTTGCAAGGGTTACCCGAAGGCGTACGGTGGTACGTCGAGAGGTGAAGTTTGTTCAAAATACAAGTCAATGAATCAAAGAAATTCGAAAATGGCGAATTTCTACCATAAACTTTTCTTTATGATTTTATAGTTATAAAAATATCTTGTTTAAGTATTTCTCTTGACTTGTGTGGTGTGCGCATTTTGCTACACCCTTTATCTTATTTGTCTATACCCAGTGCCTTTTTCGCCAGTTCGTCCGCCATTTCATTATAATGATTGCCTGTATGTGCGGCTACCTTGACGAAGGTGACGGACAGCTTGTCTTTGACAGAATCATAAAATTCTTTATAAAGCTTTGTTCCTTCCCGTTCCGTCTTCCATTCTCCCAGACACCATTTTGCAATGCCTTCATAGTCGTGATAAATGATGAGTTTTGGGAAATGGTTTGTCACGGCGTATTTCATTGCCATGACAGATGCGGTGATCTCTCCTGCCACATTCCGCATGGATACAAGGGTAGGATGCTCGCCTGCTTTATGAAAAGTCTTTTCTTCTCCCTGATAGAGAAGTACCATACCGCTTCCATAGCGGTTTGTGGATGCATCAAAACTGCCATCAACAAAGGCACATAAGGTATCAAAAGGAATTTCCAAAGTTTCTGTGATGCCTTCTCCTTTGATGTAGCCTTCTGCTTCCTTGCGGGTAGAGAAGGATTTATATTCTGCTCCGCTGAAACCCTCAATCTGCTCTTTGCATTCTTCCCAGGTTTCATATATGCCGATTTGTTTTCCGTTTTTTACAGCGTAGTACTTTTTCTTTGCCATAGGTAACTCCTTGTGTTTAGTAATATGCCGCCAATGCAAGCAACGGCTTGTTTTTTTGATACAGCTCTTCTAATTGAGAAAAGGGGAGAGGATTATGTCCCAACCCTGCCTCTATTGTAAATCCCGGTTTTTGAAACTTTAAAATAAACCAGTCCTTGTATCCACCGTGAGATGCAATTTTCGGCGGTGATGCCAATTTGTATCCGGAAACGGACGCAAATGCTTTTGCTAAAGTGGAGGACCGTCTGGGATGATGATCCTCGTACTGATAGTAAATTTCTTCCCCCTGGGTATGATAACAGATTGCCAGGTCAAATTGTTCTTTTAGGCTGAGTGCTACCATTGCCCTTGTTTCCGGCTCGGATTCGGGTGTTTCTCCGCCGTAACGGGTGGGTCCCGGTTTTGTAATTCCCTCGGCGATTTCCATTTCTTTGCATTGTTGCCAGCCGGCGTTATAATTGTGATTCAGATCGACACCATTTGCATTTGCCTGCCAGCGAAGTCCCGGTGTTTCGATTCCCTTTTGCACACCGTCAGGATTTACCATAGGAAGAACACAGATGGTGCATCGTTCCCACAGCTTGTTTACATCATAATCTGCAAAAGGTAGATCTTTTATAAAACAATCGGAAAACTCTTTGCAAAACCGCATCAGCATAGCAGAAGTAATCCATTCCATTCCATGATGAGCACCGTTAATAAAAATTTTATAATTTCCTTTGCCCATGGTGACGGTGTAAAGGTCCCGTCCTTCCACGCTTTTTCCTGCTGTGTCAATTATAATATTTTTGTTTTTTGCCAGTACGGATAAATCCCGTTTCAGATTTTCATAACCGTATATGTACATACTTTTCACCTCACCACATCTTATGAGCGAGATGAAAAAAGTATTCATCTTTGTCCCAAAATATAATCTTTTTGGGGGGAATGCAAGGTAACCTCTAAAATTTCCCCTGCAATGTTTTCGGAAGACGGAATCTGAACCCGAACATATTCGGGAGTATAACCCTCAAAAATACCGGGTGCTGTTTCCTGTTCTACCAAAACAGAAGTTTTTGTGCCGGATTTTTCAGCCAAAAATTTTTCGGTTAACTTGTCACCCAAACGAATCATTTCTGCAGCTCTTCCTTCCTTTTCTCGGGGAGAAACCTGATTGGGAAAACTTGCCGCTTTTGTTCCTTTTCGGATGGAATAGGGGAACACATGAATCTGACTAAATCCGATTTGCTCCACAAACCGCATGCTTTCGCAAAAATCCTCTTCCGTTTCTCCTGCAAAGCCTACCATAACATCTGTGGTCACCCCGGCTCCGGGGAAATAACGGAGAAGAAGGGCAACTTTGTCGGCATATTCTTCCGCCGTATAATGACGGTTCATTCGCTTTAATGTATTGTCGCAACCGCTTTGGAGAGAAAGATGAAATTGCGGGCAGAATTTCGGTAGTTTGCTTAACGCCGACATAAATTCCTCGGTCACGCAATTAGGTTCCAACGAACCCAGCCTGATTCTCTTGATTCCTTCAATTTCATGGGCACTTTGCACCAAATCCAAAAGGTTGGTATTGCCCAAATCCCGCCCGTAAGAAGCGGCATGGATTCCTGAAAGAACAATTTCTAATATACCGTTTTTTGCCAGTGTTCTGATTTCCTCTAACACATCCTCTTTCGGTCTGCTTCTGACATGACCCCGGGCATAAGGGATAATGCAATAAGAACAATATCTGTCACAGCCATCCTGTACCTTTAAAAATGCACGGGTTCTGTTGGGTCCGTATTCGGTAATATGAAGGGTTTCAAATTCCCGTTTTTGCATAATGTCTTCTACGGCACAAATCCGTTCCTTTTCCGCTTGTTCAATTAAGGAAATCAACTCATTTCTTCGGGAGGTGCCTACAATCAAATCCACCTCCGGAATGTTTTGGATTTCCTGGGGGGCAGTTTGGGCATAACACCCTGTTACAACAAGCAAGGCCTTTGGGTTTTTCTTTTTCGCCCGACGAATCATCTGACGGGATTTTCGGTCACTAAGACTTGTAACGGTACAAGTGTTAATCAGATAACAGTCTGCCGTATTTTCAAAAGGAACCATTTCATAACCTGCACTTTTTAACATTTCAGCCATTGCTTCGCTTTCATATTGATTTACTTTACAGCCCAAGGTATGAATTGCTGCTTTTTTCATTTTGATCACCTGCTTTAATTTTGCTTGACAAATTCTGTTCCCTGTGGTATAATTACCCTAAAATAAAAACTTTTTAGGAGGAATTTTTATGGCAAGCTTTACTATTTTATTAAGTTCAATTAACGATGTTAAAAATTTCGTCAACATTGTAAACAAGTATAGCTGCGATGTGGATTTAACATCCGGCAGATATGTGGTTGACGCGAAGTCTATCATGGGTATTTTCAGTCTGGATTTAACCAAGCCCATTAAGATTGATATTCACTCTGAAAACGATCAGGCTTTGGTTGACGAATTACAACCCTTTGTGGTTGCCTAACCGCAAACAGGAGATTGTCGAAAAACTTTTGTTTTTCGGCAATTTTTTTATTCTTTTCTTTGTATGGTCTTTCCGTCTGAAACAACCACAACCGTACCTTCCAAATCGGTTCTGAAAATTTCACTGCACCAAGCATTCAAACGGTCCAACGCTTCGGGAGAGGGGTGGTTGTATCGGTTGTTGATTCCGCAGGAAATGACAGCATATTGGGGCATCACCCGTGCAAGGAAAAATTCATGGGAGGAGGTATCGCTTCCGTGATGCCCTGTCCGAAGAAAATCAGCGGACAGATCCGCCCAACCGTCTGCAAGCTCCCGTTCCTCTTGCCGTTCTGCATCCCCCATAAACAAAAATTTATTTTCTCCGTAAGTGATTTTTACAATCATAGAATTATTATTGCCGTTATTTTGATCCATGGAAAGTGGACCTAATACGGTACACTCTGCATCTGCAAAGGGAATGGTGTCGCCGACTTGGGGGACAAGAGTGGGAATTTGATATTCCTGTGCGGTAGCAATCATATTTTCATAAGCATTGGTGGTAGCGACCTCATCTGTCAGAACCAGACAGCCTATGGAAAACTGGGACATTACATCTGCCATACCGCCTATGTGGTCATCGTGAGGATGAGTGGCAACCAGAAAATCTATCTTTTTCACGCCCAACTGGGTCAGATATTGGCATATTTCATCGGAGTATTCCCGTTCCGCCGCATCAATCAGCATCACCTGGCTTTCTCCCACAATTAAGGTACTGTCACCCTGACCCACATCAATACAATGAACCTCCAGTGTTCCTTCCGGATTGGGAGAGGTGGTGCGGTAGGCAAATTCCCGACCCGCTCCTGCAATCAGAAGAATTGCCAATATCAGTAATTTTAAAAAATGCTTTCTAATCAGTTTTTTCATTTTGCTTTGTTCCTTTGATGGATTTAATTCGTCTGTCAGACATGGCAAAGGTCAGCACATCCACATACGCGGCACCTGCCTTTTTCAATACCCTTGCACATTCATTCACAGTAGAACCGGTTGTATAAATATCATCAATGAGCAGGATCCTCTTCCCCTGAACATCAGCACCGTCTGC
>JAZNYR010000064.1:0-2569 GCA_045594525.1 Clostridia bacterium
TACAGCTTGCTGGACGGTGCTTGCCGAATCAGGGAGCTTATTTGTCGTGCAAAGGAATTGGGACAAGTAGCGGTGGCGCTCACAGACCACGGTGTCATGTACGGTGCGGTAGAATTTTACAAAGAAGCAAAAGCAAACGGAATCCATCCTGTTTTGGGATGTGAGGTCTATACCACCTTGGGAAGTCTTCAGGACAAGCCACAATCAAGGGAACATATCGGCCACCTTGTGCTGCTGGCTGAAAATAACAGGGGATACCGTAACTTGATGAAGATTGTGAGCACCGCCCAGCTGGACGGGTTTTATTACAAGCCTCGTGTGGATTTTGCTCTTTTGGAAGAATATCATGAAGGAATCATTGCTCTTTCTGCCTGTATGTCAGGAGAAATTCCTTATGCACTGCTGCAGGGGAATGAAGAAAAGGCAAAGAAACTAGCCGAGCGGTACACTAGTGTTTTCGGAAAAGAAAACTTTTTTATCGAACTGCAAAACCAAGGAGTGAAGGAGCAGACTGGACTTAACGCCAAACTCTATGCCCTGGCTAAAGAATACGGTCTTGGTGTGGTGGCAACCAACGATGTGCATTACTGCACCCGAGAGGACGCGAAAACCCAGGAAATTTTGATGTGTATTCAGACGGGGAAAACTCTTCATGATACGGATAGAATGAAGTTTGAAACGGAAGAATTTTATTTAAAATCGGGTCAGGAAATGGAAGGTGCCTTAGGGTTGTATCCCGAAAGCTTGACAACGCCGTGGGAGATTGCAAACCGCTGTCAGGTAACCTTGGATTTTGATACGATACATTTGCCTGAATTTCCTGTGGAGGGGGATTCTTTTTCCTACCTGAAGAATCTGTGTATGGAGGGAATTCGAAAAAAATACCAACCTGTTACAGAGGAAGTCCAAAAACGGTTGGAGTATGAACTGAATGTCATTCAATCAATGGGATATGTGGATTACTTTTTGATTGTGTGGGATTATGTAAAGTATGCCAAGGACCACGGGATTTCAGTAGGTCCCGGCAGAGGGTCTGCGGCAGGGAGCATAGTCTCTTATGCTTTGGATATTTCCACTGTTGACCCCATTCAATATGATTTGTTGTTTGAGCGGTTTTTAAATCCGGAACGGATCAGTATGCCGGATATTGATATTGATTTTTGTTATGAGCGACGGGATGAAGTCATTGACTATGTAGTGAAAAAATACGGAAAGAACCGTGTGGCACAGATTGTCACCTTTGGTACCATGGCGGCCCGTGCTGCAGTGCGGGATGTGGGACGGGTGTTGGATTTGCCTTACGCACAAGTAGATAAAGCCGCAAAATTATTGGGAAAAGACCCGAAAATGTCCCTCAAAGAAGCCGTGGATTTGCCCGAGATTAAACAGCTCATTGAAACGGACCGTGATATGAAAAACCTGTTTGACTATGCAAAAAAGGTGGAAGGAATGGTCCATCATACCTCCACTCATGCGGCAGGGATTTTGATTTCGGCAGAAGATACAGTAAATTTCGTTCCCTTGATTCGTCAGCAGGGGAATGTGACAACCCAGTTTACCATGGAACATCTGGAATCTCAAGGACTGTTAAAAATGGACTTTCTGGGACTGCGAAACTTAACCATTATCCGTCAGACAGAACGGTTGATTGAAAAGATCCATGGAGTAAAGGTGAATATGGAGGAGGTTTCCTTGGAGGATGAAGCAACCTACCGTCTGATTGCCTCGGGAAAAACGGACGGTCTGTTTCAGTTGGAAAGTCCCGGTATGAAGCAGTTTATGCGGGACTTAAAGCCGGATTGTCTGGAGGATATTATTGCGGGAATCTCTCTTTATCGACCGGGACCCGCCAAAAGTATTCCCGATTATGTTTACAGAAAACAGCATCCGGGAGAAATTGTTTATGCCCATCCTTTGCTTCAGGATATTTTATCTCCCACTTACGGATGTATTGTCTATCAGGAACAGGTCATGCAGATTGTGCAGCGATTGGCGGGGTATTCTCTGGGCAGAGCAGATCTTGTTCGCCGTGCCATGTCAAAGAAAAAAGGGGATGTGATGGCACAGGAACAAGAGCATTTTATTCAGGGTGCACAAGAGCGTGGTGTAAACGGGGATACGGCAAAGAAAATCTATGATGAAATTGTGGATTTTGCAAAGTATGCCTTTAATAAATCCCATGCAGCAGCCTATGCGGTCCTTTCTTATCGGACGGGGTGGCTCAAAGCCCATTATCCTGCGGAATTTATGGCGGCGGTACTGACCAATCATCTGGATAATTTACCGAAATTAAGCTATTATATGCAGGAGTGCGCCAACATGGGATTGACCGTTTTGCCACCCAATATCAACGAGAGTATGGATGTGTTTTCTCCCACCTCTGACGGAAAAATACACTTTGGCTTGGCGGCAGTGAAGAATGTGGGAAGAAACGCTATTAACGCCATTTTAGCAGAGCGAAACAAGGGCAAATTTAACGGATTTTATGAGTTTTTGGAGCGTTGTTGCTGCGGTGAAGTAAATAAACGAATGGTGGAAAGTCTGATTCTTTGCGGAGCCTTTGATTGTC
>JAZNYR010000065.1:0-4977 GCA_045594525.1 Clostridia bacterium
CACTGTTTTATATAAGCAACGAGTTCATTAAGATACGGTTGATAGGTTTCGTAATCCGGCGACACAGGACTTGCCTGCTGAACAGTCACAACATCCCAATCGCGATTTAAAAGTGCATCCTTTAACGATACCTTAAATCCCGTACTTTCTCCATTCATCTCCAGCATATATGCCCTTTCCCCACTTATCATATTCCGATAATGAAGAGAAAGAGGACAACCACCAATATAAAGATTAAATGTAGTCAGGGGATATCCATCCGCCTTTGAAATTTGGTGCAGATACCTTTGAGCATCCTGCGAAAAACTGTTTCCAATGGATAAAATATTCATTTTAAAAACTTTCCCTTTCATAATCATTATGATATAAATTCATATCAATGCAACTCTTATTGTTTTAATGCATCCATTTTGCATTTCACAAGCTTGATTAAATCTTTAATTGTGCCGCCATTATTTAAAATTTCAGCAAATTCCAAAATTCCCTGATACTCTTCACTTGCGCTGTCAAGCTTGGAAACGGAGGTCATAATTTCCTCAACAGGCATTTTTGAAACTTCATCAAATTGAAATTTGGCAGCAGCGGCATAGGCAGCATACAGGGCATACGGTTTTACCCCTGCTTCCAGGCAGGAATGAATAGCGCCCTCCAATCTGTCTTCAGCCGAGAGTTTACGGTTCAGATCCCGTCCGACACGGAAAACGGTATCCCCCAGCTTTTGATTGGTAAAACGGAATAACAGATCCTCAACATGTTCATACAAACCCTTAAAGGGAGCTTCATATCGAATGGAGAGCGCCAAAGCAGACTCGGTCATGGCACGAATCGCCAAACACTCAATTTCTGTATCCTCTATTGCCTGCCAGATATACTCATACCCCTTCAAATTTCCAAGATATGCTGTCAGCGAATGTCCCATATTATGTAAAAACAGCTTACGTTCAATATAAAGCTGGAAGGGTGCATAGGCAAACATATTTTTGATTGCGGGAATTTCCCCTTTGAATCCGTCTTTATCAACAATCAGATGACAAAAAGGCTCCACGCACACTCTTAAAATATCATTTTTGTTCATTTCAGGTGTCTGAATCGGAACCATTCTGCCGATGGATGCCTCCACCATACCAACCAATTCATCAAAAAGCTTCGTTTCGTCATCATTCAAAAGGTTCTTTACCGACTCTGCCAGAATCTTATCAGCATTCAAAAGATTTTCACAAATAATAATATTGAAAGGAGTTTTATTTCCGTTTTCCCAACGCTTTTTCAAGCCCTCTGCAATATTTCCCACAATTCTGGGCAAAATGTTTACCCCTACCGCTGTTGCCATAATATCACATCCCGCGATTGTATCTGCCACAGCAGTCCCGTCCAATCCGTCAACTGCCGATACATTTTTCACCGCAATTTCTTCATTGGATTCATTGGAAAGCACTTCAACAATGTACTCTCCTCTCTCGTTCAAAGCCTTGATTACTTCCTGGTTCACATCGATAAAAGAGACACTGTATCCCGACTGTGAAAAAAGTTGTCCGATAAAGCCTCTACCGATATTTCCTGCACCATACATTACTGCTTTCATTTTTTATTCTCCTTATCTTTTATTTATGTAATTTGTTTCTCAATTACACCCGCAAGGATATAACGCAGACAACCCTACGATTTGGCGATATACTCGCTCACGCTCGTACGATATATTTGTTTCACAAATGCGATATAACCTCATTTCATTCCGTTGCGATATGATATAAATTCCTTATCTCGTCCCAAAGGGACATATCGCGCCTTTAGGCATATCACATCCGCAAGGATATATCGCAAATTCCGCCAGGAATTTATATCACTGAATTTATCCTTGATAAATTCATTATATCACAGTTTAAGTAAAACATCAACCCATTTTACAATAAAAAAAGCTCCTGCGGGGGTGATCCCTACAGGAACTTTTGATAGAGCAAACAAACGACTGTCCGTTTTTTGACCCAGAATTTGTGTTATGCTATTTGTTGAGCATAGGTCTTGGCATAAAGGGCAAGGGCTTTGGAATGCAGTTTGCTCACATAAGTATATTCATAGTAAAGTCTTGCTGCAATCTGAATCAAAGAAAGATTGCGTATGTAGTAAAGATACAGCACATTACGGTAGGGTTGTGGAAGACAATTCATTTTTTCTTCAATCCGAATCCGTTTGTTCACCAATTCTTCCACCCGCTCGACATAATGTTCTTTCAGGGTAATCAGAGCAATGACGCCGTTTTCCAGATTCCCGTTACTGCCGCTGTAAAGCTTGCTTTCAAGAGAACGGATTTCATCTTTGCGGTTGCGGATTTCCTCTGCATCCTGCCGATAATCCAAAAGCTCTTGCTTTGCCTGTTGTATTGTCATAGTATCTCCTCCTTTGATTTTGGGGTAACAAAAAGGAACAGCCTGTGCTGTCCCCCAGATTTTCCCGTTTCTAATATTATTATATCATACAAATGACAAAAGTCAAGAGGTTCGACAAAAAAAGTTGTTATTTTTGAAAACTTTTTTAAAAACTTATTGACATTTGTTGTCGAATATGGTAACATTATAGGTGAGGAGGGATTTTTATGGATTTTGGTGAACAATTAAAAATCATCAGAAAGCAAAAAGGATATACCCAAGATGAGCTGGCACACGAGATGAATCGGCGGTTTGGCAGTAAGCTTACAAAAAGTGCCCTGTCCCGATATGAAAACAACCGTCAGGAAATGTCTGCTAAAACCATGCAACAGCTGGCAGAAATTTTAGAGGTGTCCCCGGGACTTATTATGAGAGAACCCAAAGAAAAAATTGAGTTGTCAGATTATCTTGACGAAGTGGAACAGGAATTGCGGGGAATGATGCAAAGCGGAGAACTCCAATCCCCCGAAGATGCAGAGAAGGTCATTCTTGCTATGAAAGTGGCAATGAAAATGGTCAATGAAGACAATAAAAAATACACCCCCCGAAAATATCGGGAAGAGGACTGAGCAGAATGTTTCAACAAAAAGCAAAAGAATTGATTCGCAAATTCAAAACCAACGACCCGTTTCAGATAGCCAAAGGCTGTCACATCAAGCTGATGTATGCGGATTTGGGTCATCTGGGCGGATTTTATCAATACTATAAACGAACGAAAATTATTATTATCAACGAGGCACTCCCCCCTCACGAACAACGGGAGGTATGTGCCCACGAGTTAGGCCATGCCTTATTACACCCCAAAAAGAACCGTTTTTTTCTCCATCGAAGCACATTGTTCAATTGTGACAAGCTGGAGCGGGAGGCAAATTTGTTTGCCGCCTGTCTTTTGATTCAAGAAAATGACGCCCTTGAATTTCTTCATCAGGGCGCCACTGTCAATCATATTTCTGCCATTACGGGTGTTTCGTCTGCTCTTGTGGAGGAACGGATGAATCTTCTTTTGAAAGAGTCAGCAAAAACGAAACCCCAAATGGAACACACAGCATTGCAGTAAGAATATCAGCACAAGCTTGGGTCATCTGTACCCCCATTTCCCCAAATACAAGGGGCAACAAAAAGATAAGGGGCAGGAAGAAATAGCCTTGTCTTGCACAGGACAAAAAGGTTGCCGTCCAGGATTTTCCGATGGACTGAAAGGTCATATTGCACATAACACCAATGGGAATCAGGGGTAGCGAACAGCATTGCCACCGCAAGGCTTTCGCCCCAAAACCAGCCGCCAAGGGGTCTTCAATAAACCAAGCCATGACCTTTGGAGCCATGAAAAACATGACAATCCCAAAAAAGGTCATCAGCATAAAGCCTACTGTAAAGGTAAAGAGAATCGCTTGCTTGACCCGAGCAAATTTTTTGGCACCGTAATTGTATCCTGCAACAGGCTGATACCCTTGTCCAATCCCCAAAGAAACGCTGAACAGCATCATAAAAATTTTACTGACAATAGACATTCCCGCAATGGCATAATCTCCGTAAAATCCCGCGCTGTGATTTAACGCAACCGTGGAAATACTCGCCAAACCCTGCCTGCAAAAAGAAGGCAGGCCTGTTTTTATAATATCAGAATAAATGGTCGCTTGAAAGGTAATCTTTTTCACGGACAATCGGACCACACTTTTGTTTCGCAAAAACATAGAGAACAAAATACCAAAGCTGACGCACTGGCTGACCAAAGTAGCAATGGCAGCTCCTGCTGTTCTCCATTCAAACACAAAGATAAACAAGGGGTCAAGAAGGATATTTAAAATACCCCCTGTGGTGAGCCCTATCATGGCAAGCTTTGCCATTCCCTGACTTCGCAGTACATTATTGAGCACAAAGGATGCCGCCATAATGGGTGCTCCCAGCAAAATATATTTTCCATAAGCACGGGCGTGAGGTAACATACTGTCGCTTGCCCCCAACAGTTTCATTAAGGGATTGAGAAAGAGAAGTCCCGCCACCGTTAACACCAATCCAAACAACACAGATGCAAATAACCCGGAGGATGCCACACGGTCTGCTTCCTCGTTTTTCTGTTCTCCCAAAAGACGGGAAATCAGGCTTCCCGAACCCATTCCAAGAGTAAACCCCACCGCCTGAATGATTGCCATAATGGAGAACACCACCCCGACTGCTGCAGAGCTTGCCGTTCCCAATTTGGACACAAAATAAGTATCCGCCATACTATAAATGGAGGACACCAGCATACTGATAACGGTGGGAATCCCTAAAGACACAATCAAACGAGGGACCTTTTCCGTGGTCATTTTATGAAATTGTTGTTGCTGACGATTCAAAAACCTTCATCCCTTTCTTAACTCTCCTTATTATTTTACCTTATTTATGTAAATTTGTCAAATAAAATGGACGAACAATTTTTTGTTCGCCCATTTTACTTAATGCATCATGTGATCCATGGCATCGCTTGTCTTTTTCACAGCCTTTGTCATACGGCACTTCATCCGCTTGATGTCACCGCGGTCAAGAGGCTGCAACACTGCCAAGTCGGATC
>JAZNYR010000066.1:0-3226 GCA_045594525.1 Clostridia bacterium
GGAAACCGAAATCAGCAATTCAAATGTGGAAAGTTCCTCTTGTGACAGAAATCCGTATAAGTCCATCACATCTTCACGAATATGCAAATATGTGTATATTTTTTCATTCTTATCCAATGCCGTTCTTTGAAGCACAGAGTCGGATGTAAATACCCTGTAACCCACACCGTTATTATCAATTACAAGGAAATTTACCCCTTTATGTACAACTGTTCCTTTGATATAATGATACAAATTTTATCCATTCCTTTCATCATTTTGTGTATAAATTTCCGTTTTTTTCATTTTTTAAAACTTTTTTTCATTTTCCTATTGTATATTATATCATAATTTAGTATAATAATAAATAGAAATTTTAAAAAATTTTTTTGGAGGTCATAAAAATGGCAAAAGAAAAAGTAATTTTAGCGTACTCAGGCGGTCTGGATACTTCCATTATTATTCCGTGGCTGCAAGAAAATTTTGATTATGAGGTCATTGCAGTTGCCGCTGATGTAGGTCAGGGAAAGGAACTGGAACCCCTTCATGAAAAAGCACTGAAAACCGGTGCAAGCAAAATTTACATAGAAGATTTAAAAGAAGAATTTGTAACAGATTTTATTTATCCCACCGTACAGGCTCAGGCAGTATATGAAGGAAAATATTTATTGGGAACCTCTTTTGCCCGTCCTTTGATTGCAAAAAGACTGGTTGAAATTGCCCGTCAGGAAGGTGCTACCGCCATTTGTCACGGTTGTACCGGAAAAGGAAATGACCAGGTTCGTTTTGAGCTGACCATTAAGGCTTTGGCTCCGGATCTCAAAATCATTGCTCCCTGGAGAATGTGGGATATCACCTCCCGTGAAGAAGAAATTGATTATGCTTTGGCTCGCGGAATTGATGTTCCTGTTACCAAGGAAGACAATTACAGTATGGATAAAAACTTGTGGCACTTAAGCCATGAAGGTATGGATCTGGAAGATCCCTGGAATGAACCTCAGGCAAAAATTCTGCAAATGATGGTTACTCCCGAAGAAGCTCCCGATACTCCTACTTATGTAGAAATCGAGTTTGAAAAGGGCATCCCCACCAAAATCAACGGAAAAGAATATGCTCCCGTTGCCATGATTGAAGAATTGAATCGTCTGGGCGGCGAAAACGGTATCGGTATTGCCGATTTAGTTGAAAACCGTTTGGTTGGTATGAAGTCCCGTGGTGTTTATGAAACTCCCGGCGGAACTATTTTGTATGCCGCACACAGAGAACTGGAATATCTGACTCTGGATCGCCGCACCATGCATTATAAGGAACAGGTGGCAAGTCAGATGGCAGAACTGATTTATGACGGTCTTTGGTACACTCCTCTTCGCGAAGCACTGTCTGCTTTTGTGACTTCTACTCAGCAGACTGTAACCGGCACTGTTCGCTTAAAGCTTTATAAGGGTAACTGCATTGTGGCAGGAAGCAAATCTCCCTATTCTTTATATAGCGAAGAATTTGCTACCTTTAACAGCGATGAAGTATATAATCAGAAAGATGCTGACGGTTTTATCAATCTGTTTGGTCTGCCCCTCAAGGTTCGTGCTATGCTTTTGGGCGACAAAGAGGTGAAATAATTGATGGATAAGAAAAAGCTATGGGGCGGTCGGTTTTCCAAACAAACGGACGCACTTGTAGATGATTTTAATTCTTCCATTCACTTTGACTATAAAATGTACCGTCAGGACATTAAGGGAAGTATGGCTCATGCAAAAATGCTTGGAAAATGCGGAATCATTCCCTCTGGCGATGCTGACCTGATAGTAAAAACTTTGGAAGAAATTTTAGTGGATATTGAAGCAGGCACAGTTTCCTTCTCTGTTGAGGCAGAAGATATTCACATGAATATTGAAACCATTCTCATTGAACGAATCGGCGAAGTTGGAAAACGCCTTCATACTGGAAGAAGCCGTAACGACCAGGTGGCATTGGATATCAGAATGTATCTGATGGATGAAACAGATGAATTATTGAACCTTCTTAACGGTTTGATGAAGGTACTGTACCGTCTGGCAAAAGAAAATCAAGATACCATTATGCCGGGATACACCCATTTGCAAAAGGCACAGCCTATCAACTTCGCTCATCATATACTGGCTTATTTTGAAATGTTCCGTCGCGACTGCGAACGGCTTTCTGACTGCAAGAAACGCACCAATCGAATGCCTTTGGGTTCCGGTGCTCTGGCAGGCACCACCTACCCTCTTGACAGAGAATTTGTAGCAAAAGAGCTTGGGTTTGATGAAATTACCAGAAACAGTTTAGATGGGGTTTCTGACCGTGATTTCGTATTAGAACTGGCTTTTTGTCTGTCTGTGATTATGGTGCATATCAGTCGTTTTTCCGAGGAAGTGATTTTGTGGAACACAGGAGAATTTTCCTTTGTGGAAATGGATGATGCATACAGTACAGGAAGCTCCATTATGCCTCAAAAGAAAAATCCTGATGTGGCTGAGCTTGCGAGAGGAAAATCAGGTCGTGTGTTTGGTGATTTAATGGGATTGCTGACTGTTATGAAGGGTTTGCCTCTTGCGTACAATAAAGACATGCAAGAAGATAAAGAACAGATTTTCGATGCTGTTGACACAGTGAAGATGTGTTTACAGGTATTTACCAAGATGATTGACACGATGAAAATCAACAAGCAGGAGATGCTTTTAAAAGCAAGACTTGGATTTACCAATGCAACAGATGCGGCTGATTATCTGGTCAAAAAAGGCGTTCCCTTCCGTGATGCACACGGAATCATCGGACGGATGGTGGCGTATGCAATTGAACATCAAAAGGCTTTGGATGACTTCACAATGGAAGAATTTAAAACCTTCTCTCCCCTGATTGAACAAGATATTTACAAGGCAATCAGCGTGCAGACCTGTGTAGAAGAACGGAGTATTGCAGGCGCGCCGGGAGCTGTGGCGGAAGCTTTGGCAGAAGCAAAACAATACTTGAGCCTCTAATTTCAAAAAAATGGTATAAAAGAATCACTCTTTGTTTATTCTAATGACAAAGAGTGATTTTATTTTTCAGGAGGTTTTAACTATGGATTTAAAAGGAAGCAGAACGGAAGCAAATTTAATGGCGGCATTTGCAGGGGAATCACAAGCCAGAAATAAATACACCTATTATGCCGCAAAAGCGAAAGAAGACGGTTACGAACAAATCGGTGCCCTTTTTACCGAAACTGCCAACAACGAAAAAGAACACGCTG
>JAZNYR010000067.1:0-6174 GCA_045594525.1 Clostridia bacterium
TGTGTTCCAATCTCTGCCCATAGACGGAATCATTGTGGTAACCTCTCCTCAGGAGTTGGTTGGGATGATTGTGGAAAAGGCGGTAAAAATGGCGGAACTCATGAATATTCCTGTACTGGGCATTGTAGAAAATATGTCCTATTTCACTTGCCCCGATTGCAACAAACAGCACTTTATCTATGGAGAAAGCCACTTGGAAGAAATCGCAGGAAAATATCAAATTCCCGCAATCGGACGGCTTCCTATTGATCCTGAACTGGCGAAGCTTTGTGATACCGGCGACATTGAATTTGTTCACGGGGATTTGCTTCCTGAAATTGCTTCCGCATTGGAAGACAAATAAGATTTTTTCCTTGCTTTTTACCTCTTATTATGGTATAATGATAAGAAGTGATTCAATAATGGAAAGGACGATACCAAATGCCAAAAACAGTGATTCCTTCAGGCTACCGGCCTCCGCTGAACAACTATGACATGCAAAGAGCCATTGCCTGTATTAAGACCACCTTTCAAAAGGAGTTTTCCGAAGCATTGAATTTAAAGCGTGTTTCTGCACCTTTGTTTGTGACCGAGGAATCGGGTTTGAATGATAATCTCAACGGCTATGAGCGTCCTGTTTCCTTTGATATTCCCGCAGTGGGAAGTGAAGCACAGATTGTTCACTCCCTTGCAAAATGGAAAAGACTTGCATTAAAGCGGTATCATTTCTCGGTAGGGGAAGGGCTTTATACGGACATGAACGCCATCCGCAGAGATGAGGAGCTTGACAATATTCATTCCGTTTATGTGGACCAATGGGACTGGGAAAAAATTATCACCCGGGAAAAACGGACGACGGAGTATTTAAAAAAGGTGGTACGGGCCATTGTGGATGCCATTTGTGACACCAGTGACCGTCTGCACACCAATTATCCCCAATTAAACACCTCTCTTACCCGCGAGGTTGCATTTATCACCACCCAGGAATTGGAGGATCTATATCCCGATTTAACTCCTTCCCAGCGTGAAAATGCATTTGTGAAAGAACACAAAACCGCATTTATTATGCAGATTGGGGGCGCGTTAAAATCCGGCAAGCCCCATGACGGCCGCGCACCCGATTATGACGACTGGCAACTAAACGGGGACATTTTCTTCTGGAACGACACCTTGGGGCGTGCGTTTGAAATCTCTTCTATGGGAATTCGTGTGGACGCAGAATCCTTGGACAGACAGCTCAACATTGCCGGATGTAACGACAGAAGAAGCCTTACCTTCCATAAAATGCTGTTAGAGGACGAGCTTCCTTTAACCATCGGCGGAGGAATCGGGCAGTCCAGACTTTGTATGCTGATGCTTGGCTGTGCCCATATTGGTGAGGTGCAATCAAGTATTTGGGATGAAACAACAATCAATGCCTGCGAAAATGCAGGAATTACATTGCTATAAATACTATTGTAAATGGAGGAAGGATCTGTGAAAACAACAGTCAAATCTCTTTTTGCCAATCCGGAACAGTTTGCAGACAAGGAAATCTCAATTTCCGGTTGGGTCAGAACTATCCGTTCATCCAATGTGTTCGGATTTATTGAAATCAACGATGGAACCTTTTTCAAAAACATTCAGGTGGTTTTTGAAAGTCAGATTCTTGAAAATTACAAGGAAATTGCATCCATGAATGTAGGGGCGGCCTTAAATATTACAGGAACCTTTGTACTGACTCCTGATGCAAAACAACCCTTTGAGCTGAAAGCAACTGCTATTGATGTGGAAGGTACTTCCACTCCTGATTATCCTTTGCAGAAAAAGCGTCATTCTCTGGAATTTTTAAGAAGCATTGCGTACCTTCGTCCCAGAACCAACACCTTCTCTGCAGTGTTCAGAGTAAGAAGTCTGGCGGCTTACGCAATTCATAAATTCTTTAACGAAAGAGATTTCTTGTATGTACACACTCCTATTATTACAGGAAGTGACTGCGAAGGTGCGGGAGAAATGTTCCGTGTTACCACAATGGATATGGAAAATGTTCCTATGGTTGACGGAAAGCCCGATTTTTCTCAGGACTTTTTTGGAAAGAGTGCAAATCTGACCGTAAGCGGTCAGTTAAGTGCCGAAACCTATGCTATGGCATTTAGAAATGTTTACACCTTTGGTCCTACCTTCCGTGCAGAAAACTCCAACACCACCCGTCATGCGGCGGAATTCTGGATGATTGAGCCGGAAATTGCGTTTGCTGATTTGAATGACGATATGGCATTGGCAGAAGATATGCTGAAGTTTGTGATCAATTATGTAATGGAAAATGCCCCTGAAGAGTTGGAATTTTTCAACAATTTTGTTGATAAGGGTCTGATTGAACGGTTACAGGGGGTTGTAAACTCTGATTTTGGCAGAGTGACTTATACCGACGCCATTGAAATTTTAAAGAAAAATAATGATAATTTTGAATATCCCGTTGAATGGGGCAGCGATTTACAAACGGAGCATGAACGGTACCTGACAGAGGTTGTCTTTAAAAAGCCTGTCTTTGTGACCGATTATCCCAAAGAAATCAAGGCATTTTATATGCGCTTAAACGAGGACGGAAAAACTGTTGCAGCGATGGACTGTCTGGTTCCCGGCATTGGCGAAATCATCGGCGGAAGCCAGAGAGAGGAACGGTACGATGTACTGTCTGCCCGCATGAAAGAGCTGGGGCTGAACGAAGAAGATTACTGGTGGTATATGGATTTAAGAAAGTTTGGCGGCACCAAGCACGCAGGCTTCGGTCTGGGCTTTGAACGGGCGATTATGTATCTCACCGGTATGTCCAACATTCGCGATGTAGTGCCCTATCCCAGAACAGTAGGAAACGCAGAATACTAAAAAATACACAGATCGCCTCTCGTCGTATCCACATACGACTTCGGGTACCCAAAAGCAAGGTTTTACCATGCTTTTGCTCAGTTTGTTCATTCTGTACGATTTTTTAAACAAAAAATAAGAAAAGGCAGTAGCAAAATAAAATCATTTTGCTACTGCTTCTTTTTTGGTATGAGTAAGTCTATAAGCCGAGTTCTGTATTTGACAGTCATCTATCTAGGCCGCATATTTCTATACGGCTCAAGCCACATCACGGAATCAATTACGCCGGGCAAGCGCGCATCAAAAGATGCCTTCCGTATCAGTGTTGCACCAGGTGGGGTTTACATGGCCGGACGGTCTCCCGCCCGCCGGTGAGCTCTTACCTCGCCTTTCCATCCTTGCTTGCAAATAATTGCGTCAGCGGTTTCTTTCTGTTGCACTTTCCTTAGAGTCGCCTCCACCGGGAGTTACCCGGCACCCTGCCCTATGGAGCTCGGACTTTCCTCATTCGTGCCTTCCGGCACGCCCGCGACTGTCTGGCTTACTCACAGTTTTTTATTATAGCATAATTAGTTTTAAAAGTCAAACCTTATTTCAATTGATACTGCTGATAAATAATGACTGCTGCCTGTGCACGGGTAGCATTTTCTTCAGGACCGAATCGTCCGTCACCCATACCGTTAATCACACCGCCCATTTGCATTGCCCAAATCGCATCTTTTGCGTAATCAGCAATCTGTTCTTCATCGGTAAAGATAAGTTTATCGGTGATATCGGGAATGGTTACCCCTGCAATTTGGGCGGTACGATATGCCATTGCCGCCATTTCCTGACGGGTAATCAACGCATCGGGACGGAAGGTATTATCCTCATATCCTGCTGTAATACCGTGCTTTTTCGCACTTGCAACTGCGGAATAATACCATTCTCCTTGTGCCACATCAGAAAATTCACTAACGGCTGTTTCATCCAGCAAACCAAACGCTCTTGTCAACATTGCAACAAACTGTGCACGGGTCACTTCACCGTTGGGAGAATAAATTCCCTCCGAAACACCGCTTACGATTCCTGCATTTGCCAAAGCAATAATTTTATCTGCCGCCCAGGGAACAGGATCCAAATCTGTAAAGGTCACAGTCGGCACTTCCGGTTTAACAGGAGCTTCCGGATTCGGAGTTTGCTCGGGTTCCGGTTTCTGTTCAGAATCTTCCTTAGGAGATACTGTCACTTCCAATAAGGAGAACAGACCCAAATGATTATTATATCCTTCTTCCACTTGCAATGTTCCGCGGAATAGGTAAAGACCGGGGGTATTTCCGTCGTAGGAAGACATATATCCGCTCCAGCTCATGCCAAATTCCTTCACAGAACCGTCATCCAGCTTAACAGAAACGGTTTTTGGCAAGTAAGAGGAAATATCCTCTGTGCCGTAGGGAACGGTAATAGCATCAATGGGAAGAATTTCAGAAATCAATGCATCGCCTTTTTCCCCAATTACATGAGAAAATGTTTCATAATGGACTGTTGCCAATTCATCGAAATTTCCTAAATACATTTTTGCACCTGCGGGATACTTTTCATAGTATGTAGGTGCAGTTTCTTTGTTTGCAACCTGCAAATTCATATCTCCCTCTCCGATTACCTCAAAGGTTACGGTAAATACTTCCAGGTTTCCTGTGGGAACTGCATAACCGGATTCGACAAGAGTTTCCGGATGAAAACCGGTTGCACAACGAGCCAAGCCCTTTTCGTTATCAACATATTGATAAATCCGTGTCATCACACCGCTCTCTTCCAAGGTATCACTCATGGTAGGAGCTTTGATGCATTTTAATACGGTGGGATTAAAATACACTTCTATATCAGAAGCATAATACTTTTTTTCCGTAATTGACTCTAAATTTACACGAACCGTTACAGTATCTCCCACCTTTGTGGGAGCAGAATCCATAGAAAATACAATTTTAGCAGAATTCTCTTTTGCCAGTACCACAACTGACAATGTAACAAGCATGATCATTGCCAGCAAAAAGCTCATTACCTTTAATTTCATTTTTCTGACCTCCTGTAGGGAATTTGAAAACAAATGGCTGTCTTCTTTAAGACAGCCATTTATGATTTTGATTTATAAACTCAATCTTACAGTTCGCACAGCTGATAGATGATAGCTGCTGCCTGTGCTCTATTAGCAGTTTGCTGAGGAGCGAAGTTTCCGTCTCCCATACCATTGATAATCTGAGCTGCTGCCAGTTTATTTACAGCATCCTTTGCAAATCCGGAAATCTGGTTTGCATCGTTAAAGGATACCGCTGTTTTTGCAGTAATAGAGCGCTTTGCAGCTTCTGCAGCACGCAAGGACATAACAGCCATTTCTTCACGGGTAATTGATTTGTTAGGACCAAAAGATCCATCTTCGTAACCGGATACGATACCCAGTGCACTTGCGGTTTGAACTGCATTGTAGTACCATTCGCTCTTTGCAACATCGGTAAATTCTTTACCTGCTGCATTAGCAGTCAACTTCATAGCTCTTACCAGCAAGCTTGCATACTCTGCTCTGGTCACATTATCACCAGGTGCATACAGAGTTTCACTCTTACCGGAGATAACACCTTCTGCTGCCAATTCGCAAATCATACGGGTAGCCCAGGAATAATCAGCCAAGTCGGTGAAAGGAATCACGATTTCTCCACCATTGCCGTCGCCAAGAGAAGCGATTGTGCTGGGATTCAAAGCTACTCTTAAAGTAAAGGAACCTACATTTCCTGCAGCATCGGTAGCCGTAATGGTAACAGTACCAGGATTCTGACCAACCAATTTACCATCCGCTGTTACAAATGCAATGCTTTGGTTGCTGGATCTCCATGTTGCAGAAACACTGCTTTTCAGAACAACAATCTGGCTGGTGAACATATTCTGAACAGTACCGGTGATGTTTCTGTTATTCAAATAAATCTGCACCTCATCATAGGGAGCATCCTCACCATTAACAGTTACATTTACAGAGATAGCAAATTCATTTACACCAACAGTACCATTCAATGTATAGGTGCCTGCATTGTTTGCTTTCTTTGCCAAGGATTCTTCATCCCATACGATTGTTTCAGTACCGGTAGTACCGTCCTGATAGGTAACTTCGATGGTTTCTTCAAACAGATCAACTAACTTCAAGGATGCATCTGCATCTACAATCTGATCTTCCAAAGGAGTCACAGCTGCAACTTCTTTTTCCAGAGCTTCTACTACGGTTACAGTAACTTCGATTTTGTCAGAAGCCAGGGTTACATTTGCAGGGAGAGTAATTGTACCAACGAAGGTATAATCACCTGCCTTTGCAGCGTCATAATCTTC
>JAZNYR010000068.1:0-2421 GCA_045594525.1 Clostridia bacterium
TCGTTTTTTTGTTCAAAGTGACAAAAATATAAAAAGGTACTTTACAAAAACATTTCAATATGATAAAATAGGGTTGAATTATAATTCTATACTTGTACAAGGAGGAGTGTCCAATGAAACGGTATGTAAAACCGTCTATGACGGTGGCTCGTTTTATGACTCAGGAAACCATTGCAAATAATGCATATGGAACAGTTGTTTCAGTTGACGAGCAAACCATTATGGTTTCCGGCAACGAAGTAGTCGCTCCTGTTACATCATTTGCAATCGATAGTTTTGGTGCAAATTCCTGAGGCGAGTAAAAATTTAATTCTCATGAAAAAAGACCGGAATTAACCGGTCTTTTTTTCACTGTCTTACATTGTTATTGAAAAAACTCATCATCCGCCATTTCTGCATTCAGCTTGGAAATGGCCTTTTTTTCAATTCGTGAAACATAGGAACGGGATAAACCCAGTCCTTTTGCAATTTCTCTTTGGGTGTATTCCTTGCCGTCTTTGAGGCCATACCGCATGAGAATCACCTTTTTTTCACGGTCTGTAAGCACCCGGTCAATGACGGTGTAAAGCTTTTTGATTTCACTTTTCAGTTCCGCTTCTTCAAACACTGATTCGCTATCCGTTTCCAAAATTTCCAGAAAGGTCATTTCTCCTTCTCCTTTGCCGCCTTTGACCGGCTCGTAAAGGGAGATTTCGTTTTGTAGTTTCTTTTCCGACCGTAATACCATGAGTACTTCATTTTCTATACAACGGGCAGCATAGGTTGCCAGACGCTTTCCTTTTTTGTAATTAAAGGAATTGACGGCTTTAATAAGACCTATGGTACCGATAGAAATTAAATCGTCCATTTCCTTTCCCGAAGACGCATATTTTTTTACTACATGGGCAACCAGTCGAAGATTGTGTTCAATCAACAGATTTTTCTTGCTTTCGTCTCCGTTGTGATATGCTTCCAAATATTCTTTTTCCTGTTCCGGTGTCAGGGCTTTGGGAAAAGAATTGGGATTGACCAAAAACCCTGCCAGAAAGAATACATGACATAAAAAGGCATACAGCATTGTCAGCATACCTATCACCTCCGATAAAAAGTATGCCAGCAAAAAATCAAAAATAACTAAAAAAATGGGGCTGTAGCAAAACAAAATCATTTTGCTACAGCCTCTCAATTGTTTAATTGTCCAAAATATGTTCCAAAATAATTTCAGCACTTCGTCGGGAAGTATAATTCTTTTTCAAATATTCCAATCCCCTTTTCCCGATTTCATCTAAATTTTCATGGATGACAGCATCCACCAAAGAAGAAAAGGAACTGGGATGATTGCTTTCACACCACCAACCAAACCCACCTTCCGTAATCACCTTTCCCACATCGGTATTCACATCGGTACATGCGATAACGGGCATGCTGTGCTGCATATAGCTAAGCAATCTTGAAGGAAAATTGGGAATGGTAAATCTGTGGTCCAAAAATATGAGCCCCACATCAAATGCTTTCACAAATTCTTCATACTCTTTTTTGGGTAAGCCGTTTAGTAACAGTACATTGGAAGGTTTTTCGCTGTCCACATAATGTTTTAATTTGCCGTACTGTGTTCCTTTTCCGCAGATGATAAAATATCTGTCGGGCTTATTTGCATTGGCTTTCAGACATTCTATGACAAAGGGAATATCCTGAGGTTTCCCTAAATTTCCGCCGTAGATAAAGGTGACTGCATCTTTGGGGATATTGTATTTGGCTCTTATTTCTTGTTTAAGAGAGGGGAAGATTTCTATGTCAAAAACCTCCATACTGTTGGGGTTTACATGGATTTTCTCGGGAGAAAGGGAGGGATTATTTGTTAGGATATAATCCACATTTGCCTGACTCATACACCCGATGTAATCAGAAATTCGATATAACTTTTCTTCTTTTCTCCGAAACATCTTATAAAGGATTGATTTCACTCCCACTTTTTGCAGCATACCGATATCAACGGCATTTTGGGGAAAAATATCCTTTAATAAAAGATAACTTTTCGCTCCGTCTCTTTTTTTCACATAGGAAACGGTCAACACTTGTGTTACCGGTGGGGTAGGATACAGCACCAAATCAAATTGAACATTTTTAAAATATTTTTTGATTGCCGATATGTATTGATAAGGCAATAATAAATTGGAAATTCCCTTTTCAACAACATTGGTATTTTTATTGTTTAAGATGCGAACCCGCACGATGCTACACCCTTCTTCCTCATACAGGGAAGTAGGCTCTTGATTGCGGCGTTCGTTGGAGCAAATCACAAAAACATTGTGCCCTTTTTTGCTCAATTCACGAATTAAATCCAGAGAAATTGAATGGTTGCTCAAGTGAGGGAGTTTACTGATGGACAAAAATAAAATATTCATTTGATCAATCCTCTTAAATCAGTCTAATGTATCGTGC
>JAZNYR010000069.1:0-4494 GCA_045594525.1 Clostridia bacterium
AACTTGTCTTCCTAAGACCGCTTGGCCTCCGACTTCTTCCTCAGGATGTAAACTTTGATGCGATTACTTATAAGAATTTGGGAAGAATTTTCGCAGTTTACAACCGTTCTCTTCCCGGTGCAGAAGCAAAACACGCTATCAACTATGATTGGGACATTATCCAAAAAGAAACCACTGACATAACCATTCGTCGCCAAGATGTTCAGGGTGCTTTGACTGCAGTTAACCGCAACTCCGAAAATCCTATTCGTGCTCTGAAGCTGATCGAACTGATGACCACCGACCAATATCTGTTTAACCTGATGGCTTACGGTATTGAAGGCGTTCACTACACCAAAGAAGGTAACAACATTACTCCTACCGAAAACCCGTACTATGTACCTGAATACCAAATCGGTAACCAGTTCCTGGCTTACTTAATGCCCGGATACTACGAAGGCATTTGGGAAGAAACAGACAAACTGAACAAAGAAGCTACTCCTGACCCTGCTATGAGCTTTATCTTCGACAGAACACCTATTGAAACAGAACTTACCAATGTACAGTCTGTTCAGGAATACATCGGCGCATTGAATAAAGGCCGTGCTGAAAATGTAGATGAAACCTTCCAGAATCACATTGATAAGAGAAAAACTGCAGGCTCAGATATTGTAAAAGATGAAATCGAACGCCAGTATGCAGAATGGAAAGCAAATCAGTAATCAACACTGAATTGTTTTATACGAAGTAACAAACAGCTCGGAAAACTTAATGTTTTCCGAGCTGTTTTTCTATGTGTGGTGTACGCATTTTGCTACACCCTTTTTCTATGTGATCTTATTTCATGCATCCATTCTCTGCCATTAACTTACCGTCAACAAAGACCGCTTTTACCTGAATATCATCATCGAATACTGCCAAATCAGCATCATAACCTTCCAGCAAACGACCCTTTGTAGTGAGGTTCATCACCTTTGCGGGATTTTCTGTCATCATCTGAATGGTCTCGGGAAGAGGAACCCCTGCTCCCTTGTACATAGTTCTGACCAGGCGGTCTGTAGTTGCCACACTTCCTGCAAAGGCAGAACGGTCAGGCAGTTTCGCTACACCGCCCTCTGAAATACATTTTAACCCGTTTTTTCGGCTTCCTATGATATATTCACCATCAGAAAGTCCTGCTGCGCGCATGGAATCGGTTACCATACAAATTTTGTCCACACCCTTGATTTTATAAATCATTTGCAGCAACTCAATGGGAAGATGGCATCCATCTGCAATGACCTCCACCATCATATCATCCAACAAAAAGGCTGATTCTATCACGCCCAAATGACGGTATCCGCCAATTCTGACAACTGTAGAGGTAGCGCTGTAAAGGTGGGTTACCAGTTTACAACCCTGCTCATAAACGGGCAAAACATCCTCATACATAGCACCGCTGTGAGCAATGGCGCTGATAACCCCTTTTTCCTTCAGATATTTTGCAAACTCTGCACTTCCCTGTAATTCAGGCGCAAAGTCAATTCTTTTTACAATGCCTGTTTTTAAGTATTCTTCTGTTTCCTCCGTATCAATTTCGCGGATATAATCAGGATTCTGGGCACCGCAGAATTGAATATCAAAAAAGGAACCTTCCATGTGAGCACCACGGACAGTAGGAAAAACCATGGCCTCTTTGATGTTTTCCAATGCGATTTTAGATTCCTCTACAGAAGAACAAACCGTTGTGGGAAAAATAGAGGTTGTGCCGTGAGTCAGATGCATTTTCGCAGCAATCACAACACTGTCCTGTTCTTCATCCATAACATCTGCTCCCCCGCCTCCGTGGGTATGAATATCCACAAATCCGGCAGAAACATAGTTTCCCTTTGCGTCATAGATTTCATCAAAAGGCAAATCACGGTCTGTAATCGCATGAATTTTACCGTCCTTTACATAAACAGACTGCCCTTCCTTCAATCCATGCTCTACCAGGATACCGTTTATAATTTTTGTAACCATACAACTTCCTTCTCTCGATTCAAAAATTTTTTTCTTAGATCAAATCTGCTCCGCTGTCTTTATCGCAATACATGGTTACGCTCTTATGACGACGCATAATTGTGGAAGGACAATTTTCGGTGATTTCCTCATGTACCGTTCTGGTTACCGCTTCTCTCTTGGTTGGAGCAGGAACCACGCAGAACAGATGATCTGCCTTAATCAAAGCCGGAATGGTCAGAGAATAAGCATACTGAGGCACATCATCGAAAGTAGGAAAACATCCGTCATTGACCTGTTGCTGACGGCAGACATCATCCAGAGTTACCTTCTTTAACAATTTAGTATCATTAAAATCTGCTTCACCGGGGTCGTTAAATGCAATGTGACCATTTTCTCCGATACCAAGACATACAATATCAGTAGGATACTGACGAAGGAGATCTTCGTATTCATCCTGATGCTCAGAAATATAATACACATGACGGAAAGGAACCAAATCAAAAATATGTTCCTTTAAGAAATGCTTAAAGGTCTGAGGCGCATCACTGTCCAGTCCTACATATTCGTCCATGTGAAAAGCATTGACTCTTGACCAGTCAATGTCCATTTTAGAAAGTTCTGCCAGCATTTCGTTCTGTGAGGGTGCTGCTGCAAAAACAACATTGATGTATTCTTTTGTTTCCAAAAGCTTGTTCATGCATGCGGCAGCGTCCGTTGCTGCAGCCTTTCCCATTTCTGCTCTTGTATCAAAAACAGAAACATTCAACTCGTCCTTTTTCAATTGTTTGATCAGTGCCATAAGTGTTCTCCTTTATATAAAAATATTTAATAAAATTTTTAATTGATTTCCCAATCAGTCTCCTGTTTTTCAATCAATCGAACCAATATAATTATACCTAATTTTTGGGCTTTTGTAAAGTGGTTTTTAAAAAGATATTAAGTTTTTTGTCATAATTTATCGTTGTTTTTTCAATTTGCTCAGTTTGATGACAGTATCATCAAAATACCCCCTCATTCCATTTGGAAGGAGGGGGTACAATTTGACTTAGTAATTTAATCTGCAAGAATAATAATCGTGGATGCTTCAAAAGTTCCGTCAGCCTGTTTCACACCGGTAACCAATACCGATTCACCGGATAAAATCTTGTTCAAAGCTCTGGTATTGTTATCGTTCTTATTATCCAATATTTTCGTTCCATTGCTCTTCTTGGTAAATACCTGAATCCGCTCTGTTTCACCGGAGCCTGTGGTATCCGTTGCATAGATGTACAGGAATCCGTAGCTGGAATTGACTGTATCAACAACGCCCATCAAGGTATTGGAAGTCTGAACAACTTTTGTGGTAAGCTTTGTGACGGTATCGCTTTCCAATGTCACATCAACTGCATAACCCAATCTCAAATCATAGATGTCTCCTGTTTCGCCGTCAACCGTGATTTCGGTTGAATTGGACAATGCATATACAGAAGATGTTTTTCCATTGTTCACGGTAACAGAAGGAGTTGAAGATATATTGATTGCTTCAATGGTTCCGCTGGCACTTTTCTTTGTGCTTGTAGCAACAACATTGGTAACCTTATTTTTGTCCAATGTCAAGGTCAGGTTATCTCCCACCAGCAAATCCCTTAATTCAACTGCTCTGGAATTTTTCTTTACGGTTACCTTATCTCCAACCGGGTAGGTTCTTCTCACACCGGAAGATGTTTCTGTCATAATCCCAAGTTCTGGCTCATAAGCAATTCCTACGAACTCAACAGAGGTCACTTTGTCTGTCCGTTGAGCAATTTCCATTTTCAGAATTTCGTCATTCTTGACATAAATTGTAACATTATCTCCCAATAGCAAGTCATCAAACTTTGATGACTTTCCTGCATAGTAGATTTTGCAACCGGTTGCCAGAGTAAATACTGTGCCTTGGGAAGAATCGCTTGTCACAATCGTTACAGTATTGGGTGTTCCGGTCTTTTTAGAAGACACATACCCTTCTTTTACATTATCTGCATCAAGAGAAACAACATCCACATAACGCAGAGTTCCGTTAAAATATTTCAGCACAACTGATTCACCGGCTTTTACATTTGACAAGGATTTCTTCTCCCCGTCAACACGAACTTCCGCAGAGGCAGGAATTTCATAAGCCTTTGCAACACTGGATGTTTTCACAGAAATAGAAGAATTAGAAACCGTTACAGCTTCTCCCACTACATAAGTAATGTTCAGGTCTTCAATGACACGGTACAACATGGTTGCCATCTGAGCACGGTTGACTTCCGCATTTGCACCAAAGCTTGTTTCGCTCATTCCCACCATATATCCCTGATTGACTACATAGGATACATAGTTCTTCGCATCGCTGGGAATTTCATTTGCATCATCAAAGGACAATGCACCGCCGCAGGAAGGGCATTTATATTCCAGCACCGTTTCCATTATGCCTGATCCTCGTCAGAAAAGCGGTCTCCGCATTCCGGACAGAACTTGGGAGGCTTCGTGGGATCTTCCGGCTGCCAGCCGCACTTATCGCACTTATAC
>JAZNYR010000070.1:0-7994 GCA_045594525.1 Clostridia bacterium
TTCACAGGAAAATTCCTGTTTCATTTTTTCTAAAAAGCTTAAGCTCTTTTCCATTTTACACCCTCACGTGTATCTTCCAATACAATGCCCTGTTCTAATAACTGGTTTCTGATTTCGTCCGCTCTTGCAAAATTATTTGCTTTTCTGGCTTCTTGTCTTTGCTCAATAAGAGCCGTGATTTCTTCATCCAGATTCTTTTCCGCTTTTTGCTCAAACAATCCTAACACACCCGAGAAACGGGCAAACAAATCCAAGAAATGCTGTGCGGCATTGTGAGAATGGGGTGCACCGTCATTCATCAGGGTATTCACATCTCTTACCATATCAAACACTACAGAGATGGCATCCGCTGTGTTTAAATCATCGTCCATAGCAGCATCAAAACGGCTCACATAATCGGTGTCCATCAATGCTTTTTCTGCATCTGTTAACGCTGCATTTTCGCCCTTTAATACAAATTGCAGTGTTTCAATACAGGTCTGAATCCGTTCCAAAGAGGATTTTGCCTGGGTCATTAAATCCTTGCTGAAATTGATGGGGCTTCTGTAATGAGCACTTAACATAAACATCCGCATAACAGGATATTCAAATTCCTTGGTAATATCACGAACAGTAAAGAAATTTCCCAAGGATTTTGACATTTTTTTATTGTCAATGTTAATGTATCCGTTGTGCATCCAGTAACGGGCAAAGGGAACGCCGTTACAGCATTCACTTTGAGCAATTTCGTTTTCGTGGTGAGGGAAAATCAGGTCCCGTCCGCCGCAGTGAATGTCAATGGTTTTTCCTAAATATTCATTTGCCATAACGGAACATTCGATATGCCAGCCCGGTCTTCCCATACCCCAGGGGCTTTCCCAAGCAGGTTCCCCTTCTTTTTGCTTTTTCCATACGGCAAAGTCCATAGCATCTTCTTTTCGTTCGTCAACGCTGATTCTGGCACCTGCCTCCAGATCCTCTAACGGCTGGTGAGACAGTTTTCCATATTCCTTAAATTCCTTGGTGCGGAAATAAACATCCCCGTCCACTTCGTAAGCAAACCCTTTATCAATCAGCGTTTCAATCATGGTAATAATCTGGCTGATGTGCTCGGTTGCTCTGGGATGCACGGAAGCGGGACGAATCCCCAAACCTTCTGCATCTTTTTTATATTCCCCGATAAACCGTTCTCCAAGTTCTGCCACCGTAATTCCTTCCCGGTTGGCGCGTTGAATCATTTTATCATCAATGTCCGTAAAATTCTGGACAAAGGTCACTTCAAAGCCTTTATATTCCAGATACCGGCGAAGAGTGTCAAAAATAATAAAAGGACGGGCGTTTCCAATATGGAAAAAGTCATAAACGGTGGGACCGCAGGCATAGATGCTTGCTTTGCCCGGTATGATGGGGACAAACTCTTCTTTTTGTCCGGTGAGAGTATTAAAAATTTTCATGGTGAAAGGTTCCTTTCTGCCCGCAAAGAAGTGAAACAAGAAGTCGGTCCTGCGAGCGATAAATAGTCTTCTTTACCTATTTTATCAGCTTTTACAGAAAAAGTCAATTTTTACTTGACAAAAAACTGTGTTTTTAATATAATTTTAATAAGATAATCAAAAGATATGCAGGAAAGGTGAATCTGATTATGGAAAAAAGAGAACAAATTTTAAGACTGCTGGAGAGAGACGCAAAATTGGAAGCGGATCAGCTGGCGGTTATGGTAGATATGAAGACAGAAGAAGTAGCAGCGATTGTCAAGGAGTTTGAAAAAAACGGAACCATTGTGTGCCGAAAAACCGTAATTGACTGGGAAAAAACAGATTATGAGCAGGTATCTGCTTTGATTGAATTGCGTGTCACTCCTCAAATGGGAGAGGGCTTTGATAAAGTAGCAAAACGGGTCATGCAATACCCCGAGGTTCGTTCCACCTACCTGATGTCTGGTGGATTTGACCTGATGGTGATTGTGGAAGGAATGACCATGAAGGAGGTTGCTCTGTTTGTTGCCAATTGTCTGGCACCTATGGATGAGGTCATCAGTACCGCCACCCACTTTGTGCTGAAAAAGTACAAGCAGGAAGGGGTTGTGTTTGGCGCAGATCACAAGGATGAAAGAAGGGTGATTACCCTATGAGCAATTTTTCTATGGAATCCCGAATTTCTTCCAAGGTAACCAATATGCCGCCTTCGGGAATCCGAAAATTTTTTGATATTGTGTCGGAAATGAAGGACGCCATTTCTTTAGGAGTGGGTGAGCCTGACTTTGTTACGCCATGGCATATCCGTCAGGCAGGTATTTTTTCCCTGGAACGGGGGCATACTTATTATACCTCCAATGCAGGCTTTATGGAATTAAGACAGGAAATTTGTAATTACTTAAACCGTCGATTTTCTCTTTCCTATAATCCCAAAACCCAGACAGTGGTTACAGTTGGTGGGAGTGAAGCAATCGACCTATGCGTAAGAGCGGTGATTGAACCGGGAGATGAGGTGTTGGTACCCGAGCCTTGTTTTGTTTGCTATTCTCCCATTGTAGCGTTGGCAGGAGGAATCCCTGTGCCTATTGTAACAAAGGCGGAGGATCAGTTCAGGCTCACACCAGAACAACTGAAAGAGGCGATTACGCCCCGTACCAAAATGCTGGTGCTTCCTTTCCCCAACAACCCCACAGGGGCGGTCATGGAACGGGAAGATTTGGAAAAAATTGCAGAGGTGCTTCGGGGAACCGATATTGTGGTGCTCTCTGATGAAATTTATGCCGAGCTTACATACGGCAATCAGCATGTTTCCATTGCATCCATCGACGGGATGTATGAAAGAACGGTGTTGGTCAGCGGTTTCTCAAAAGCGTATGCTATGACGGGTTGGCGTTTGGGATATGCTTGCGGTGATGAAGCGGTGATCGCAGCCATGACAAAGGTGCATCAGTATGCCATTATGTCAGCTCCCACCACCAGTCAGCACGCAGCAGCGGAAGCGCTTCGTAACGGGGACAGCGATATTCAGATGATGAAAAGCGAATATAATTACCGTCGTCGTGTGATTTTAGACGGTGTACGGGATATGGGCTTGGAATGCTTTGAACCCTTGGGTGCTTTTTATATTTTCCCAAGCATTCAGAGAACTGGGATGACCTCTAATGAATTTTGCAATCAATTATTGGAGGACCAGAAGGTTGCGGTGGTACCCGGTGATGCCTTCGGGCAAAGCGGAGAAGGGTTTATCCGTTGTTCTTATGCCTATTCTATTGACAAGATAAACGAAGCCTTGAATCGGATGGAGCATTTTGTCAGAAAACATATTTAAGGAGAAGTCATGGTTTGTTTAAAGGCTTGTAACAGTTATCAACCCAAAGAAGTCAGCCTTGCAGTAGAGGGGATTTTAGAGGCATTAGGCGGAATAGAGTCTTTTGTAAGCCCGGGGGATAAGGTGTTGATTAAACCCAATCTTTTGGCGGCAAAAGCAGTTTCTACTGCCACTACGACTCACCCAACTCTTGTGGCAGAGGTGGCAAAGCAAGTCATAAAGGCAGGAGGACATCCGGTGATTGCAGACAGCCCCGGAGGCCCTTTTCAAAGCACCTTATTAAAAAATTTATATCATATATGCGGAATGGACAAAGCGGCACAAGAATCGGGTGCTGAATTGAATTTTAATACTTCCGTGACAGAAGTTCCTTATCCGGAAGGTCAGACAGGAAAGAGCTTTTCGGTGATCAGACCCTTTGTTGATTGTGATAAAGTGATTAACCTTGCCAAGCTCAAAAGTCACGGTATGACCTATTATACGGGTGGTGTAAAAAATCTGTTTGGTCTGATTGGCGGTCTGACAAAGGCAGAGTATCACCTGCGTTACAAGGAAAAAGAAGTCTTTTGCAATATGCTGGTGGATTTGTGCGAATTTGCCTCTCCCGTACTTACTATTATAGACGGTGTGGTAGGCATGGAAGGGGACGGCCCCTCTAACGGAACACCTCGTTCCATCGGTGTTATGATTGGAAGCAGAAGTCCCTACCTTTGTGATTTGGCGGCAATGAAAATCATTGGTGCAGATTTGGGAGATGTCATTCCTCTTGCATTGGCAGTAAAGAGAGGTCTTTGTCCCCAACAGGTAGAGGAGTACTTATGCGGGGATGCCATTGAGCAGTTTATGATAACGGATTTCAAATTCCCCGATACCAAGTCTATTACCTTTGATGACCATTTGCCCAAATGGCTGATGAAACTGGCAAATAAAATTTTACTGCCCTATCCAAAATATGATCACGAAAAATGCGTGGGCTGTATGCATTGTAAAACCGTTTGTCCTGCGGATGCTCTGACAAAAAAAGGGGGATATCCTTCCTTGAACAAGCGAAAGTGTATTCGTTGTTATTGCTGTCAGGAGCTGTGTCCTAAGGATGCGGTAATTTTAAAGAAAAGGAAATAATCAATGGGAATACATATTGTTTTGTTAGAACCTGAAATCCCTCAGAACACCGGAAACATTGCAAGGACTTGTGCGGCAACGGGAGCGTCCTTACATCTGGTGGGACCTATGGGCTTTCAGATCGATGATAAAAAATTAAAAAGAGCAGGGCTTGATTACTGGCACCTGCTGGATATTACTTATTATGAAAACACACAGGAATTTTTTCGACAGCATCCTGACGGCGTGTTTTATTATGCCACCACCAAAGCACCTCAAACTTACTGTGATGTAGAGTACCCGGAGGATGTGTTTTTGGTATTCGGAAAAGAAACTGCCGGGATTGATGAATCAATTTTAGTAAAAAATCAACCTTGGTGCGTGCGGATTCCTATGGTTGACGATGCCAGGTCTCTGAATTTATCCAATTCAGCGGCAATTATGGTATATGAAGTCATGCGTCAGCACGGTTTTTCTCATTTAAAACAACAGGGACAGTTAACAAAATATGAATGGAGTTGAATTGATGAGTAACATAAAAATTATTGGGGATAGCAGTTGTGATATCCCCCGTCACTATGAGGAAGAACTGAACATTTCTTTGGCGCCTCTCACAGTGGATATTGACGGAGAGTTGTATCTGGATCGGGTTGAAATTACATCGGAAGAATTTTTTGAAAAGCTGGAAACATCAAAAAATTTCCCTAAAACTTCTTTGGCAGGACCGGATTTGTTTTTAGAGGAATACAGAAAGGCGAAAGAGGAAGGGTATGATACCATTATTGCTATTACCATGGCCTCTGTTGCCAGCGAAACCCATCAGGCGGCAAAAATTGCGGCGGAAATGATGAAGGAAGAAGCTCCTGAGCTTGATGTTACCGTAGTGGATTCCCAAGTATTGAGCTATGCGGTGGGAATTTTGGTAATAGAAGCGGGGAAATTAGCCAAACAGGGAGCCTCCAAGCAGGAAATTCTTGACAGAATCCGTTATTTACAGTTGCATTGTCAGGCATATTTTACGGTAGATACCTTGGAATATCTGAAAAAGGGCGGCAGAATCAGTGCGGCAAAGGCAATGCTTGGCACAATGCTTGATTTAAAACCTATCTTGACTTTGAAGAATGGTCTTGTGGAGCAGGTAGAAAATGTTCGTGGTGAAAAAAAGGCAATGGGTCGCATTGTGGAGCTGATTGCCGAAAAAATGGGAGACACTCCCTTGGATACGGTAGTCATCGGTCATGGTACCGTACCGGGCAAGGTGGAATTTCTGGCAAAGAAGTTGGAAAGCATTGCTAACATTACAGAATATGATACCTTTGAAGTAGGGGTTGTGATAGGTGCTCATACGGGCCCTGGTTTTTCTGCTGTTTTTGTCATAAATCCTGAAATTACAAATGATTGGATAAAATAAGAAAAAAGACTTGAAATTTTTTCTAAAATAGGGTAAAATAGAAGTATTGAGAAATTTTTAACAAATATTTTTATAGAGGTGAATGTTATGTACAACAAAAAATCTATCGAAGATATCGCAGTGGCCGGCAAAAAAGTTCTGGTTCGCTGTGACTTCAATGTTCCTCTGGATGAAAACCTGAATATTACTGATGAAACCCGTATCGTAGGTGCTTTGCCTACCATCAATTATTTGATTGAACAGGGTGCAAAGGTAATTCTGTGTTCTCACTTGGGAAAACCGAAAGGGGAAGCAATCCCGAAATTCTCTCTGGCTCCCGTTGCAAAAAGACTGTCCGAAAAACTGGGCAAAGAAGTTAAATTTGCAGCAGATGCAACTGTTGTTGGTGAAAATGCAAAGGCTGCTGTTGCCACTATGCAGGATGGCGATGTGGTATTGCTGGAAAATACCCGATACAGAGCAGAGGAAACCAAGAATGTAGAAACCTTCAGTAAGGAACTGGCTTCCTTGGCTGATGTTTTTGTAAACGATGCATTTGGTACTGCTCACCGTGCACACTGCTCCACAGTTGGTGTTGCAGAATTTATCGAAGGAGAAGCGGTTTGCGGATACCTGATTGAAAAAGAAATCAAGTTCTTAGGAAACGCAGTCAACAATCCTGTTCGTCCTTTGGTTGCAATCCTGGGAGGTTCTAAGGTCTCCAGTAAGATTTCTGTTATCAACAATCTGCTGGAAAAGGTAGATACCCTGATTATCGGCGGTGGTATGGCATATACCTTCATGAAGGCACAGGGTCTTGAAATCGGAAATTCCTTGTTAGAAGAAGATTATATTGATTATGCCAACGAAATGCTGGAAAAGGCAAAGGCGAAAGGTATTAAATTGCTGTTGCCTGTGGATACTGTTGTAGCACAGGAATTTTCCAACGATGTTCCCTTCAAAACGGTTCCCAACGGCGGAATCGAAGCAGGCTGGCAAGGCTTGGATATCGGGGAAGAAACCATTAAGCTGTATTCCGATGCATTAAAGGATGCAAAGACCGTTGTATGGAACGGACCTATGGGCGTATTTGAAATGTCCAACTTTGCAAAGGGAACCAATGCCATTGCCCAGATTTTGGCTGACATCGATGCTACCACTATCATTGGCGGCGGCGACAGTGTTGCAGCAGTGAACCAGGCAGGCTTGGGGGACAAGATGTCCCACATCTCTACCGGTGGCGGTGCTTCCTTGGAATTCCTGGAAGGCAAAGTTCTGCCCGGTATTGATATACTGAACAATAAATAATAAATACGAGAGGAAATGAGTAAAATGAGCAGAAAATATGTAATTGCCGGAAACTGGAAGATGAACAAAACTCCTTCCGAAGCAAAAGTTCTGGTAAAGGAAGTAATCGAAGCAATCGGAACAAAACCTGAAAATGTAGATGTCATCGTTTGCCCTCCCTTTGTTGCTGTTGATGCAGCTATGGGTGCAGCAGAAGGAAGCTTCGTACAGGTTGGTGCACAGAATCTTCACTTTGAAGCAAAGGGTGCATACACCGGTGAAATCGCAGCAGATATGTTAAATGACTTGGGTGTTTCCTATGTCATCATCGGTCACTCTGAACGCAGACAGTATTTTGCTGAAACCGATGAAACTGTAAACAAAAAGGTTCTGACCGCTTTTGAAGCAGGTTTAACTCCCATCATCTGTGTTGGGGAAACTTTGGAACAGAGAGAACAGGGGATTACCGCTGACCTGATTCGTATGCAGGTGAAAATTGCATTTGGCGGTGTTAGTGCTGACCAAGCAAAGAAAGCTATCATTGCTTATGAACCCGTTTGGGCAATCGGTACCGGTAAAACCGCTACCAACGAACAGGCTGACGAAGTTTGCGGTATTATCCGTGAAACCATCGGCGAACTGTATGACAGCGCAACTGCTGAGGCGATCATCATTCAGTACGGCGGCAGCATGAACGCAGGGAATGCAGAAGCTCTGCTTGCAATGCCCAACATCGACGGTGGTCTGATTGGGGGAGCTGCATTAAAACCCAACGATTTTGCTACCATTGTTAAGAGTGCAAAATAAATACTTTCGCTGAAAAACTTTTTTTCAGCGATCCTTGCGGATTTGGTCGTTCGCACCTCGCGCAGGACACGGTGTGTCCCACACTCGCAAATCCGTAAGGTACCGACTCGCCGGCACATGTCCGTCT
>JAZNYR010000071.1:0-1596 GCA_045594525.1 Clostridia bacterium
GGCTGTTTGAGATCGACACCGTTGAGCAGGTGTGCGAAGCATTGGGCATCTCCAAAAGTTATTTGTATCAGATTTTCCAGGAGGATCTTTCCTCCACGCCAAAGGTATATTTGAACCGGCGGCGGCTGGAATTTGCGCGGCGGGAGATCCTTTTGGGTGCAAAAGCATCCTCCCTCTACCCCCTGTGCGGGTTTGCCGATTATTCCACATTTTTCAGAGCCTATAAAAAACATTTCGGCTATGCTCCCTCCGAAACCCAGGAGGCAGCCTTCCAGGCAGTTTCTGGAGAATGATCTGACTAAATAAAAAAGATATGCAGTTTTTGCTGCATATCTTTTTGTTTCTTAATCATTGTTTGCTTAAGCACACGATGGATTCAATATGGGAACATTTTGGGAACAAGTCTGCACCCTGTCCAATAAGGAGCAGAGCTTGTTTTTCGACTTCACTGACCCTCTCTCAGCCCCGAGGAAAGTCTAACCCACTAGACAAAGCTGTGCTTTGTTCATGGGGCAGGGCGTTCCCTTGCAACCCCAATATTACTTTTGTTTTCAAAAGTAATATAGAACATGAGAATAACAGACCATTGATTTCCAAGGCGATGGGTGGTAAAATGAACGCACCGATAAACTGGAATTTGACGGTGATAGTATGCTGATAAAAATAGGCGATTTTGAATGCACCGAAGTTTGGGATGGAGTGTTTTATAAGAAGCTCTCCAATTACCCCGAGGTGTCTGATTGGGAAATTAGAACCATTATTGAGTTCATGGAATACGAAAAGAAATATGGTAGAACCTGCGACATCGAATGTGATAATGAAAACACATTGCGGACAGTTTTAGATGGAATTAAACGAAAAGAAGCCTATCTTTCTGCGCCTTGTCCAAAACTACTGACGGAGTGTACTGCATGTCCATACAGAAAAGGTTGTGTCACAGATTTCGTATGCCACACCACATCCGTTGACAACGCAATCAAAATTTTTGAGTGCGGTAAGTTGTTGTCTGCACTAAACGCACGGCAAGTCCCTGTTGAAATTTTGATAAACGAGAACCGCAATGCCGCTAATGACCCTGCGGATTACTTTGAGTATATCATGCTTGCCTGGGGTAACTGTCAAGCGGGTGATAGATTGGTAATGGAGCGCAGTTTGGGGCGGTTCCCAAATGATAATGATTTAAGCATCGGCTTCAATCCTGGTGTAAGGTTCTATTTTCAGTACGAGAAGTTATTGTCACACCCCAGTGCCGTGTGTGACGGAGTTCTGCCTATGAAGGTCAAGGATGAAATTATCCTCGGCGATTGGGTTTATAAAATTGTAATACCAACCAAATTAAAGGCAATTCTTGAACCACATATACCCAACAGTCTGATGGACAGAGTTATCTATATTGATAACGATTGTAAAGATATATGGGATTGGTCTGAAAAAGTATATAGTATTATTGAGCAAACATCAGTCAGATAAATTCCAATATGTCGAACAGATAAAGATGGCACCCGTGGTGGGTGCCGTCTTCTCATATAAGTCCATAATATTGGAATGCTTCCCGAATGGCTGCTTCCCGTTCGGGGGTTAAGTTTGTGGGCGGTC
>JAZNYR010000072.1:0-3472 GCA_045594525.1 Clostridia bacterium
CAAGCATTGACTTTACCTTGCTGTTAGAACACATGGAACCCGAAAAAACCTATCACGCTCTGCCTAAATTCCCTGCAGTTACCCGCGATTTGGCCATGCTTTGCGACGATGAGGTGGAAGTGGGCAGTATTGAAGAAATCATCCGTCAGTGCGGTAAGGCATTGGTAGAAGAAATCAAGCTGTTTGATATTTACAAAGGAAAGCAGATTCCCCAAGGGAAGAAGAGCGTTGCTTACTCTGTTGTGTTCCGTGATGCCAACAAAACCTTGGAAGAACAGGAAGTAAATGGGGTAATGGACAAAATTTTAACCCGCTTGGAAGAAAAACTTCATGTGGAATTGAGAAAAAATTAAAAAAACACTTGCATTTTTTCTGAATTTGTTATATGCTATATATAAGCGGATTTTTTGAAAGCGAGGGTGAGAGATCATGACAGAAGGAACCATGAAATTTAAGTTCGAGAATGACAGAGCAAAGGAAACCAGCCAGATTATTCATGCAGTATATCAGGCGTTGACGGAAAAGGGGTACAATCCCATTGACCAGATGGTTGGATATATCCTTTCGGGTGATCCTACCTATATTACCAGTCATAACAACGCCCGTGGCTTGATTCGCCGTCTGGAGCGGGATGAACTGTTGGAAGAGCTTCTCAAAAGTTACCTGGGAAGATAATAAAAACATCAGGCAGTCTTACCATAAGAAGACTGCCTGTTTTGTACAGTTTTTGGAAATTGGAGGCGTTTGCTTGATTCGTTTTTTGGTTAAGAAATTTGTACCTGATTATGAAAATGTTTCGGATAAGAGAGTGCGGGAGCGATACAGCGTGTTAAGCGGTACGGTTGGAATTTTTTGTAATTTTTTGTTGTTTCTGCTCAAACTCACAACGGGACTTATGATGAACAGTATTGCCATTTTGTCAGACGGATTTAATAACCTGTCTGACATTGGTTCTTCTGTGGTGTCTGTGATTGGTGCCAAAATGAGCAATAAAAGTCCTGACCACGAGCATCCTTTTGGTCACGGCAGAGTGGAATATGTTGCCTCTCTGATTGTTTCCTTTTTGATTCTGATGGTAGGGGTGGAGCTTTGCAAAGGCTCGGTAGAGAAAATCATTCATCCCCAAAGTGTCACTGTTTATCCTGTAGCGATTGTACTGTTAGCGGCTTCGATACTCATTAAAGTATGGATGTTTTCTTATAACCGTTACTTGGGGAAAAGAATCAATTCCGGGCTTCTTTATGCAACCGCACGGGACAGTTTAAATGATGTGATTTCCACGGGAGCTGTTTTGGTATCTACCGTGATTGGGTTATTTTTACCCTTTTCCATTGACGGATATGTAGGGGTGGCGGTGTCCTTGCTCATTCTCCGCTCGGGGTATGACATTGCCCGTGATACCATCAGTTTGCTTTTGGGAACCCCTCCTGACAAGGAAACGGTGGACCGTTTGAGCGAGATTGTGCTGTCGGGAGAACAAATTGTGGGAATGCACGATTTGATTGTCCACAATTACGGCCCCGGTCGTGTAATGGCATCCGTTCATGCAGAGGTGCCAAGTGATGCGGATATGATTGCAGTACACGAGGAGATTGATGCTTTAGAACAGCTTGCCAATCGGGAAATGGGCATCCTTCTTGTGATTCACATGGACCCGATTTTGGTAAACTGCGAGCGAACTCATAATCTTCGCCAAATGGCAGATGAGATTTGCAAAAGTGTGGATTCCCGATTCTCCATTCACGATTTCAGAATTACGGACGGGGAAAATCGAGTGAATCTGATTTTTGATTTGGTGGTTCCCCATACCTTTGATGAAACAAAGAAAAAAGAAACCGCAGAAGAAATTTCACGGTTACTTCAGCAAAGAGATGAGAGGTATCGGGCGGTCATTCAAATTGATACCTTGTATATCTGATTGACAACAGGAGGAAGAACGATGGAATTGTGTTCAATTACTGCCCCTTTACTTTCCTGGTATGACCAAAACGCCCGTGTCCTTGCATGGCGGGATGACCCTTCTCCTTATCGGGTGTGGCTGTCGGAAATTATGCTCCAGCAAACAAGAGTGGAGACGGCAAAACCCTATTACGACAGGTTTTTGGAAGTGTTACCCACCATAAAAGATTTGGCAGAGGCGGAAGAAGATGTGCTGTTAAAGCTGTGGCAGGGGTTAGGGTATTATAATCGTGTCAGAAATATGCAAAAAGCGGCAAAGATTGTGATGGAGCAGTATGGGGGCGTGTTGCCCAAAGACTTTGATGAACTTCTGGCACTTCCCGGAATCGGGGTGTACAGTGCAGGTGCCATTTCCTCCATTGCCTACAATCAGTCCGTTCCTGCGGTGGACGGCAATGTGCTGCGGGTAATTTCCCGAATTAAGGCAAGTTTTGACAATATCAGCAGTCCTGCTGTGATGAAAGCAATGGGAAACGAAATCAAAGAAATTCTCCCCGAAAGAGTGGGGGATTTCAATCAGGCATTGATGGAATTGGGGGCAATGATTTGTCTGCCAAACGGGCAGCCGAAGTGTGAGGAATGTCCTGTCAAGCATCTTTGTCAGGCTTATGAAAAAGGGATTCAGACAGAACTTCCCGTAAAAGAAAAAAAGCAAGCAAGAAAAAAAGAAGGAAAAACGGTGCTTTTAATGGTTTGCGGAGGTTTGGTGGCAGTCCGAAAACGAGCCGACAAAGGACTTCTTGCGAAAATGTGGGAATATCCTTGGATAGAAGGGAACCTGTCTGCAAATCAATGCGAGAAATATCTTGCGGAACAGGGAGTAAAGGTCAAGAAGATAAAAGCCGTTGGCGGGGCGAAACACATCTTTACCCATATCGAGTGGCAGATGAAAGGGTATCTTGTTCAGGCGGAGGAGCCTTGGGGAGATTTTACATGGCTGGATTGGAGACAAATCAAGGAGCAATGCGCCATTCCCTCTGCTTTTTCGGCTTTTAGCGAAGTGTTGGAACAATATTTTCAATAGCATAACAAAAGCAACCCGATGGGGTTGCTTTTGTTAAATGACGTCATGTTAAGTTAGTGCTTAGCTGTTTGCACCCAGGCTCGTGATTTCGTAAACAGAAACGGGACCGTATGTAGGATCGTTCTGAACTTCAACGATTTGGTAAACAGATCCGTTTGCGATTTCCTCCTTAGAGCCAAACTTTGCAATCGTCATTGACGGTTTGGTATAGTTTTTCATACCGAAACCCTCCTTATGAGATTTTTCCGTTTTTCGCCTTTCGGCTGATAAACGGTAAATGTATAATATACATATAGCTATTGTATATTATACAATTAATATTATAGCATTTATTTCTATACTTGTAAAGGGTTTTTTGGATTTTTGTTAAAAGTAACTAAAAATATATTAAGAATTTGTTAAAAATGCATTACACATTAAAGCGGAACAACACCACATCACCGTCGCAGAACACATATTCTTTTCCTTCGGAGCGAACCAACCCTTTTT
>JAZNYR010000073.1:0-2968 GCA_045594525.1 Clostridia bacterium
GAGTATGCCTTTGCGGGAGAATTGTCCTTAAACGGAGATATGCGAGGCATTCACGGGGTGTTGTCCATGACAGACTGTGCAAGACGGCACGGCAAAAAATACATGGTGGTTCCCAAGGAAAACGCCTTTGAAGCGGCGGTCACAGAAGGAATCACCGTCCTTGCACCAAACAATCTGACAGAGCTTATGCTTCACCTAAACGGCACAAAGCCTTTGGAGCCTATCACCTGTAACAATACAGAATATTTCCGTGCGGCACGGGACTCTGCACTGGATTTTTCCCATGTAAAGGGGCAAAAAATTGCCAAATACGCATTAGAGGTGGCAGCAGCAGGCGGTCATAACTGTCTGATGATCGGCCCGCCGGGGTCAGGGAAAACCATGCTTGCCCAGCGGCTTCCTTCCATTTTGCCCGATTTGACCTTGGAAGAAGCCTTAGAGGTCACCAAAATTCATTCCGTGGCAGGGGAGCTTCCCTATCATACTCCCTTGATTACCACAAGACCGTTTCGTCACCCCCATCATACTTCCTCTGCCATTCGGCTGGTGGGAGGAGGAACGGTACCAAAGCCCGGGGAAATCAGTCTGGCACACCACGGGGTATTGTTTTTAGACGAATTTCCCGAATTTGAGCATCGGGCAATTGAAGTCATGCGTCAGCCTTTGGAGGACGGGTCGGTGACCATTTCAAGAGTGAACCAGTCGGTGACTTTTCCCTGTAACGCCATGCTCATAGCGTCCATGAATCCGTGCAAATGCGGTCACTTTCAAGACCCAAGACAGGAGTGTACCTGCACCCCTGCACAGGTGAAAAAATATATGTCAAAAATCAGCGGTCCCATGCTGGACCGAATTGATTTACATATTCGTGTTGCGGCGGTCCAATATGACGAACTGCAAGGAACGGAGGAAGGAGAATCCTCCGCTGTGATTCGCCGGCGTGTCAACCGCGCACGGCAGATTCAGTTGGAGCGGTACAAAAACGAGGGGATTTTTTCCAACTCACAGCTGACCGCACCCATGATTACAAAATACTGTCCGTTAGACCAAGAGGGATCTGCCCTTTTGAATCGGGCATTTGATTCTTTGGGAATGAGTGCCAGAGGTTACAGCAGAATTTTAAAGGTTGCAAGAACCGTTGCCGACCTGCAAGGCTCGGAGCAAATTACCGCAGCCCACTTAAGTCAAGCCATTTCCTTCCGTTCTCTTGATCGGGAAATGACCCAATTTTAATAATTTTTAACCATTTGGTATAGTATAAAATCAGAGGTGAACACTTATGTTTCAATGGATCAGAATCGGCGGGGCAGTTCCTGATATTGCATTGGGAAACCCAACAAAAAACGCCGAAACCATCTGTCATCAGATAAACAAAGGGCAAGAGGAGGCATTGCTGGTATTCCCCCGTCTTTGCGTGACGGGTTACAGTTGCGGTGACCTGTTTTTCCAAGCCACCCTGCAAGCAGATGCCCGCTATGCAATCAAAACAATTGCAGAAGAAACAAAAGGAAAGAAATGTTTCGTCATTGTGGGTGCTCCTTTCTCGATCCGTGACAGATTATATGACTGTGCTTTTGTGTTATATGACGGTAAAGTAACGGGGATTGTGCCCAAAACCTTTTTGTCAAAAACAGACTCCCGCTGGTTTGGTTCCGCTATAGAATTATCTATCGACGAACTTTCTCCCAAAGAACTGGGACTTTTTCAGGAAGAATCAATCCCTGTGGGAAACGACCTGATTTTTGATGCGCAAACCTTTCGTTTTGGCGTGGAATTGGGGGAAGATTCCCTCTCTCCTTTATCCCCCGGCACTTTTCTCGCGTTAGAGGGGGCAGATGTGATTGTAAATCCCACCGCCATCAAGTCCACTGTGGGAATGAAACTGACAGCAGCAGAACAATCTGCCAAAAACTTATGTGCTTATGTACAAGTATCCGCAGGAGCAGGAGAATCTACCACAGATTTTGTGCTGTCGGGTTCTATGATGATTGCAGAGCTTGGAAAACCTTTGGCACAATCTGAAACCGAAGGATTGCTCCTTTCGGACATTGACATTGAAAAAATCCGTTCCGAACGGCAGAAAAACCAGATTTTTCATCAGACAAAGGGACAGAGCAACCCCTGTCGGATGGTACCTGTTCCCCAAGCGAGTACCAGTGACGGGACCCTTTATCCTTTGAGAAAAACTCCCTTTATTCCTGAAAATCAAGAGGTCAGACGAAACCGCTGTCTGGACATTTTTGACATTCAGACAAAAGGTCTTTGCAGACGATTACAGGTAACGGGAGGAAACATGGTAATTGGGGTTTCGGGAGGATTGGATTCCACCCTCGCCCTGCTTGTCTGTGCCTATGCCGCAAAAAAACTGGGAAACCCCGCTACCTCCGTTTGCGGGATCACTATGCCCTGCTTTGGCACCACAGACCGCACCTACCAAAATGCCTTAACCCTAATGAAAGCTTTGGGTGTTACTTCCTTGGAAATCCCCATTGCTGACTCTGTGACACAGCATTTTAAAGACATCGGTCACGACAGCGCCAAGAAAGACACCACCTACGAAAATTCTCAGGCACGGGAACGGACTCAGGTGTTGATGGATGTTTCCAACCGTCAAAACGCCATTGTTGTGGGAACGGGAGATTTGAGTGAGCTTGCGTTAGGCTGGTGCACCTATAACGGGGATCACATGAGCATGTACGGCGTCAATGCAGACATTCCCAAAACCCTGATTTACTGGGTCATTGAAAGCATTATGGCAACCAACATTTTCCCCGAGGCAAACGAAGTGCTGAAAGACATATTGGATACTCCCATCAGCCCCGAGCTTCTTCCCCCCCATGAAGACGGCACCATTGCACAAAAAACGGAGGATTTGGTGGGACCCTACGAGCTCCATGACTTTTATTTATACTATATTCTGAGGTTCGGCTTTTCCCCGAAAAAGATTTATACCCTTGCCTGCCGTGCC
>JAZNYR010000074.1:0-2725 GCA_045594525.1 Clostridia bacterium
AAAATGTATGCTCTGTTTTTTGTACTCAATTTTGTGAAGTATAAAAATGAAAACTTGGCAGTGCAGAGTAATGCGTTTTTCATGCGTTGTCCTCTGCGACAGCGCATTTTTTATTCTCTGCATTTGCCAAGTGATGAGAAAGGAGGGATATTTTTTGGTATCTATTTTTTCGTAGGAGCACAATGCATAACTCCTTGTTTGCGGCACATATTGGAAAGGGACGGGTTAATTACCATCCCCCCTCATATTCGGAAACTATAAAAATCCGCTCATAAAATACAAAAATCCCTCGTTCGTCAAGAACAAGGGATTTTATTGCTATCTTTTCTGATAACTTCCGTCTTTGTACAAAAAGGTGTCACGAATGGGAATATGAAACTCCTTTGCAAGGTCATGGACTCTGCCGTAATCTCGTTCCGACACAATCAAACTGTAGCTGCACCCCTTTTGGCTTAAATCCTGAGGGGTATGCACCACAGAAAGGGAAATCCCTTGCTTCTGACACAGTTTTTGCAGACGCTGGGCAGTTGTTACCGAAGACACAACCAAATAATATTTGGGCATACTTCTCTCCCCTTTTGTAATTTCTCGTAAAAATGCGTTCATTACAGTATATGCAAGGGGTTATTTTTTGTTACGAGCCTTCCCTCTCAAATCATTTTTGAGAATCCGCTTTCTCATCCGCAGATTTTCGGGAGTGATTTCCAGCAGCTCGTCATCTGCAATAAATTCAAGGCACTGTTCCAAAGACAAGTTTCTTGGAGGAGTCAGCTTCAAAGCATCGTCCGACCCAGATGCACGGGTATTGGTCACATGCTTTTTCTTACAAACATTCACCACCACATCATCATAACGGTTGTTTTCACCAACCACCATACCTTCATAGACTTCCACACCCGGACCGATAAACAAACTTCCTCTGTCCTGTGCGTTAAACAATCCGTACCCTACAGAAGTACCCGTTTCAAAGGCAACCAAAGACCCTCTTTGTCTGCCGCCGATTTCTCCTTTATAGGGCTGATACTCTTCAAACAAGCTGTTCATCACTGCCGTTCCCTTGGTTTCAGTGAGTAATTGATTTCTAAAACCAATGAGCCCTCTTGAGGGAATCAGAAATTCCAGACGGGTATAGCCCTGACTGGTGGGAATCATGTTGGTCATTTCCCCTTTTCTTAGGCTGATTCCTTCCATGACCGCACCTGTAAATTCATCAGGCACATCAATCACAAGCCGTTCAATGGGTTCGCACAAACAACCGTCTATCTCTCTTGTAATCACCGCAGGTTTTGATACCTGAAATTCATATCCCTGCCGACGCATATTTTCAATCAAGACAGACAAATGAAGTTCTCCTCTGCCTGACACGGTAAAGGTATCTGCCGAATCCGTTTCTTCCACTTTTAAGCTAATGTTAGATTCCAGCTCTTTAAACAATCTGTCCCGCAAATGACGGGAGGTTACATAAGAGCCGTCCCGCCCTGCGAAGGGACTGTCATTTACGGAAAACTGCATGGATAATACGGGCTGGTCAATCTCTACAAAGGGCAGTGCTTCCGGTTTTGAAGGATCGCAAAGGGTTTCGCCGATGTTAATATCCGTAATACCGGAAATGGCAATCAACTCCCCGACTCCTGCTTCTTCAATGGCAATCCGTTTTAATCCTTCAAAATTATATAAGGTAGAAATTTTTGCATTTTTGTTGGTACCGTCATTACGGCAAATGGTGACGGGTGCCCCTAATTTTGCAATCCCCCGTTCTACTTTACCAATGGCAATCCGACCGGTGTATTCATCAAAATCTATGTTTGACACCAACATCTGAAAAGGCTCGTCCACACTTCCTTTCGGCGGTGCAATATGATTGACAATCAATTCAAACAAAGGCTGTAAATCCGATGCCTTGGGATTTTCCGGTGCCTCACTTGCCCAACCGTCTCTGGCAGAGGTAAAAATCACGGGAGAATCAATCTGTTCATCCGTTGCATCCAAATCCAAAAACAATTCGAGAACCTCATCCACAACTTCATAAGGACGGGCATTGGGACGGTCCACCTTATTCACTACAATAATCGGTCTTAAATCCAGTGCCAAGGCTTTTTTTAATACAAATCTGGTCTGGGGCATACAGCCTTCAAAGGCATCCACCACCAGCAACACCCCATCAACCAATTCCAGACTTCGTTCCACTTCTCCGCCGAAATCCGCATGACCGGGCGTGTCCACCACATTAATTTTAATATCCTTATAAAAGAACGAGGTGTTCTTGGCAAGAATGGTAATCCCCCGCTCCCGTTCTAAATCATTAGAATCCATCACCCGCTCGGCTACCTGCTCATTGTCACGAAAGGTTCCGCTTTGCTTAAGCATTGCGTCCACTAAAGTAGTCTTTCCGTGGTCAACATGGGCAATAATCGCTATATTTCTGATTTTATCCTGTGCTACCATTATTTCAAAACTCCCTTCATCAATCAATTAGTATATCATATTTTTCCTCCCTTTACAATCTTTTTTTCTAAAAAGCGATAAAAATTTCTGTAGGTTTACAATAGATGTGTTACACTACACGCAATTTTGTTACGAGCACAGCTCATAACAAAATTGCATGTTCTGCAAAAAAACAATAGCAAGTGAAACTCTTTTGTGTTATAGTTAATTTACCACAAAAAACAAAATACAAAGGAGTCACTTGCTATGAATACTATAACACAAACTATGAGGTTTAGGC
>JAZNYR010000075.1:0-6180 GCA_045594525.1 Clostridia bacterium
CATGGCTACGATCCGACTTAGGTTTTTGCCGGTATTTTCGGTGTGGACCTTAGCTTCCTTGGGGAATTTGGCAAATATTCCGTGCCGATATTGATGATAGTTTCAAATGTGGTTTTTCTTCTTTATGATAAAGCCGTCTCACAACTTGCAGGCTTTTATATGCAGAGACTACACAATACAGTTAAAAGGATTTTAAAGTAAAACGATATGAATAAAAAAATCGGTATAATCGGTGGCGGCGCCGCAGGACTTATGGCGGCATATGCCGCGGCTATGGAAGGTGCATCAGTCACTGTTTTTGAGCGCAACAACCGACCCGCCAGAAAAGTTATGATAACAGGCAAGGGACGTTGTAACGTAACAAATAATTGTGACAGAGACACTTTTCTTTTAAACGTTGCTCATGGTTCTCGTTTTATGTACTCGGCTTTTAGCGCCTTTTCTTGCGAGGATACAATGCGTTTCTTTGAAAGCAAAGGGGTACCGCTTAAAACCGAGAGAGGAAACAGGGTGTTTCCTGTTTCAGATAACGCAGTAGATATTGTAGATGCTTTAAGTAACGTTACCAAACTAAACAATGTAAACATTATAAATAGCAGAGTTGCCCATATAACTTGGGAAGATGGAATAGCCACAGGGCTTATAACCCAAGACGGCACAGAATATTTCTTTGATAGTATCATCCTTGCCACAGGTGGCAAATCTTATCCTGTAACCGGTTCTACAGGTGACGGTTACATAATGGCGGAAAAACTGGGGCATAAAATAACAAGTTTGAGACCCTCTCTGGTGCCACTTGTTTGTCATCAAGGCTTTTGCAGTTATCTGTGTGGGCTATCTCTTAAAAATGTATCTCTTTCCATTTACGAAGAGGGGAAAAAGAAACCGATTTATACTGAACTTGGAGAAATGATGTTTACAGATTTTGGAATAACGGGACCACTTGTTCTGTCGGCATCTGCTCATATTGAAAAAATAGACGAAAAGAAATATACTGCAATAATTGATTTAAAACCCGCGTTAACAAGAGAAATGCTAGATAAAAGAATTCTTCGTGATTTTGCGGATGAAAGCAACAAGGACTTTGGGAATTCTCTTGATAAATTGCTTCCTCAAAGACTGGTTTCGGTTATTGTGAAAAATAGCGGTATTGACCCAAAGAAAAAGGTCAACAATATTACAAGAGAAGAAAGAGAAAACCTTGTTAATGCTCTTAAAAATTTAAAACTTGATATAACAGGCTTCAGACCCATTGAAGAGGCCGTTGTAACAAGCGGAGGAATTGACTTAAAAGAGATTTCTCCAAGTACAATGGAATCTAAATTAGTAAAAGGTCTTTATTTCGCAGGAGAAATAATGAATATAGACGCGTACACAGGCGGATTTAATTTGCAGATTGCATTTTCTACAGGTTTTCTCGCAGGGCAATCCTAAGGGTGATAAGAGGGGGACATCATGATAAAAAATTATATTTTTGACTTTGGCAATGTGCTTGCAGTGTATGATCCTGATAAGCTGACCGCACCCTTTGTGAAAGACTTGGAAACACGGAAAATGCTCAGTGAGATTGTATTTGACCGCGTTTATTGGGATAGATTGGATGACGGCAGTATTACCGATGAAGAAATAAGAATGGGAATCCGAAGCCGTGTTTCAAAAGAGTATTCCGACCTTGCCTGTACGGTTTATGATAATTGGGTGAAAAGCTTGACGCCGATTTTAGGAATGCCTCAACTGGTTTCGGAACTCAAAAAAACAGATAAGAAGCTGTATCTTCTTTCCAATATCAGCATTGGTTTTGCAAACAGTTACAAGGAGGTTCCTTGGATCAAGGACTTGCTTTCTAACTTTGACGGACTGATTTTTTCAGGTCCCATCGGGTTAGTAAAGCCTGACAAAGCAATTTTTGACCATTTGCTCAAAATTTTTGATTTAAAGGCGGAGGAATGTTTGTTTATTGATGATGCACCAAGAAATATCGAGGGAGCAAAGAAAGTGGGCATACACGGATACTTGTTTGACGGTGATGCCGATACATTAAGAAACTATCTTAACTTATAATAAAAATGTGTAATAAGGTATAATTTTAATCTAATATTGGGAGTGATTTGGATGACGCCGTTGGAACGGATTGCATACTTGCAAAAAACGCTGAATTACCACAATGAAAAATATTATAATCAGGATGCACCGGAAATTTCCGATTTTGAATATGACGCATTGCTTCGTGAATTGGAAAATTTAGAAGCAGAACATCCCGAGGTTGACACGAAAAATTCTCCTACCAAACGGGTTGGAGGAAGTCCTGACAGTGCCTTTGCACCTGTGGAACACAAGGTTCCCATGCAAAGTCTTGCGGATGTGTTTTCCTTTGAAGAATTAAAAGAGTTTTTGGGCCGTGTGGAAAAGGAATTGGGAAGCGGTGTACAGTATTGCATTGAACCGAAAATTGACGGTTTGTCCGTTTCGTTGGAATACCGTAACGGAAGATTGGTACGGGGTTCTACCCGTGGAAACGGCGTAACGGGGGAGGACATTACAGAAAATCTGAAAGTCATCAAAGATATTCCAAAAACCATTCCCAATGCTCCTGAAAGTTTAGAGGTTCGGGGAGAGGTGTATATGCCCACCCAAAGCTTTTTAAGATTAAATGAGCAGAGGGAGGATACGGAACTGCCCCTGTTTGCCAATCCCAGAAATGCTGCGGCAGGGTCTCTTCGTCAGTTGGATTCATCCATTACGGCAGAACGGGGACTCAGTATTTTTGTGTTTAATATTCAAGAGTCCAGCATGGAATTTTCTTCTCACTCTCAAAGCTTACATCAATTGGAGCAATGGGGATTTCCCGTTGTGCCCGGTCGGAAATGCTGTTCCGATCCTGATGAAATCTGTGAATTTGTAGCGGCTATCGGTGAAAACAGAGAACATCTTTCTTATGAAATCGACGGAGCGGTGATTAAAGTGGATTCACTGTTTCTTCGTCAAAGAATGGGATCAACCTCTAAAACACCTCGCTGGGCGGCAGCCTATAAATTCCCCGCAGAAGAAAAGGAAACCTTGTTAGAGGATATTTTTATTCAGGTGGGAAGAACAGGGGTTTTAACACCAAATGCGAAGTTAACTCCCGTTCGTTTGGCAGGGACAACGGTAAGCCGTGCAACTCTTCATAACATTGACAATATCCGTCAAAAGGATATTCGTATCGGTGATAAAGTCATTGTCAGAAAAGCGGGAGATATTATTCCCGAAGTGGTTCGCTCTTTGCCTGAAAAAAGAACAACAGAGTTACCTGTTTGGGAAATGCCTGCCCTTTGTCCCGAATGCGGAAGTCCTACCGTCCGTGTAGAAGGGGAGGCGGCAGTTCGTTGCAGCGGAGCAGCGTGTCCCGCCCAAAAGGTGCGAAGAATCATTCATTTTGCCTCAAAGGGTGCCATGGATATTGAAGGATTGGGTCCGGCGGTTGTGGCAAAATTATTAGAGAATAAGTTGATTACAACACCCGCTGATTTATATGATTTAACGCCAATGGAATTGATGACATTGGATAAATTCGGAGAAAAATCTGCATCCAATTTACTGGATGCATTAGAACAATCCAAACATCGGGGATTAGAGCGAGTATTGTGTGCATTAGGCATTCCCTTTGTAGGAGAACGAACTGCTGCACAGCTTGCCGCACGGTTTGGCACCATGGAAGCAATTTTGCAGGCAGACCAAACAGAATTGGCGGCTGTGGAAGATGTGGGAGAAAAGATTGCTGTTTCTGTGATTGAATTTTTCAAGTCTTCATCAAACCGTGAGCTTATAAAACGCCTTTCCGAGGCAGGTGTCAGCATGGAGGCAACCAAAAAAGAAACAACGGATGACCGTTTTGCAGGAAAAACCTTTGTGCTTACAGGGACTCTTCCTGATTACAGACGGGAAGATGCCGCAAAAATCATCCGTTCCTTTGGGGGTAAGGTCACAGGCAGTGTTTCCAAAAAGACAGATTATGTCCTTGCGGGCGAGGAAGCGGGAAGCAAACTGGAAAAAGCAAAGCAGTTAGGCGTAACCGTCATTAACCAGCAAGAGTTTGAGAAAATGATACAATAGGAGAAACTATGAGATTAGGAATAAATTCGGAAAGTAATGAGCAAATCAGCTTATTTGAGTGGTGTGAATACAGTTTGGGAAAATATCCGGAACTGAAATTGTTATTTCATGTGCCAAACGGCGGATGCCGTTCCACGGCAACTGCCGGAAGAATGAAGGCAGAAGGGGTAAAGCCGGGCGTTCCTGACCTTTTTTTGCCTGTTGCAAAAAATGGTTATCACGGTTTGTTTATTGAAATGAAAGCAGGACGAAATAAACCCACAGCCCATCAGGCACAATGGTTAGAACAGTTATCTGTTCAGGGATATTTGGCGGTTGTGTGTTACGGTTGGGAGGAAGCTGCTAAAATCCTGACGGAATATTTAGACGAGGTACCAATGACATGATAAAGAAATTCTTTTTTGATTCTGCCTTTTGGAAAGTCACATTACGGTTGGCACTTCCCATTGCCATTCAGAATTTGTTGACAAGCTCCTATGTTTTGGTCGATACCTTAATGGTTGGTCAGTTGGGGGATGTGGCGCTATCTTCTGTTGGCATGGCAGGACAATTAAACTGGCTGATGAACATGATTGTATTTGGCGTCTGTTCAGGAGCATCCGTATTTTTTGCACAATTTTGGGGCGTTGCTGACCATAAAGGAATCAGAAAGACTTACGGAATCAGCCTGAATACAACAATTTTAATCAGCTTGTTATTTTTACTGGTCGGTTTTTTCGGAACAGAACAGGTCATCAGAATTTTCAATCGCGATGCTGCGGTGATTGCAAACGGTTCCGCTTATTTAAAAATTGCTTGTTTTTCCTATCCGGCAGCTGCGGTAAATATGCTTTTTTGCACTTTGCTCCGTTCTACGGAACAAGTCAAACTCCCTATGTATGTTTCTGTGTTTACAACCTTTATGAATGCGGTACTTGACTATGCTTTGATTTTCGGCGCATTCGGATTACCCGAGATGGGAATTGAGGGTGCGGCACTGGCAACGGTCATTTCTGCATGGAGCGGACCTGTTTTGCTGTTGTTGGTATCTTTTGTCCATAAAAATATGTTGATTGCACCCGTAAAAGAATTGTTTTCTTTTTCTCTTTCTGATACCAAAGAATTTTTCTTAAGAGCAACCCCTGTTATGTTCAATGAAGGGATGTGGGGGATGGGAACATTGCTTTATAACATCATTTTTTCCAATATGGGATATGAGTATTACGCGGCAGTGACCATTCTCAAAACCTTTGAAAATATTGCATTTGTATTTTTTGTTGGATTGTGTAATGCTTGTTCTGTTATGGTGGGAAAAAGCATTGGTGCAGGAAAAATCAGACGGGGTGTTACGGATTCCAGACGGTTTTCTCTGTTAATTCCGATTTTCTCTTTGGTTTTAGGTATGGTGATTGTTGTATTCCGAAGTCGGTTGGTGGGTATTTTTAATCTGAATGATACCATTACTCAAAAAACAACAGAATCGGCCATGATGATTCTTGCAATGTATGGATGTCATATTGCGGTCAAAAACATTCCCTATGTACAGATTGTAGGTATTTTCCGCTCCGGTGGCGATACTGTAAAAGGGGTAAAATATGACTTGATTTGTTTGTGGTTGGTTGCGCTTCCGGTTACTTTTATCAGTGCATATTTTTTAAAACTACCCTTTGTGGTTGTGTATGCATTGATGTATGTTTGCGAGGATTATGCAAAATCAATTATGTGCTTAAGATATTTTAAGTCTATGAAATGGATCAAGCCTGTAACCCCGGAAGGTATAGAAGGATTTGCAGAATATCAAAAGCTAAAGCATGGATTTTTTGAAGTTTAATATCAAAAGAATAATTTAAACCTGTCAGACGGATACTATCCTATGGAAAGGATGGGATTTCGTGGAACAGGAAAAACACAATGAAATCAGATATTTGAATATTATTGGACAGATTGAAGGACACATGGTTCTTCCTTCACAACATAAAACCACCAAGTATGAGCAGGTAATTCCTTACTTAATTGATTTGGAACAGGACGAAACCTGTCAAGGATTACTGGTTATTTTAAATACTTCAGGGGGAGATGTGGAAGCCGGACTTGCCATTGCGGAAATGA
>JAZNYR010000076.1:0-3350 GCA_045594525.1 Clostridia bacterium
GTATCAGCAATGGTGTGAGTGAAGTTAGCGTACTTATATAAATGAACCTTTGTGGCGGTGTTGTACCAAGTATGACCTACTGTGTTGGTATTGTAGCGTCCGCTTTCCAAAGAATTTCCCTGGTTTGCAAAACCGGTGGTAAAGATCACCACATTTTTTTCTCCTGCTACACTTTCCAATAAATTGTGAGCAGATTGTAACCCTTCAGAAAGATTGGTGTAGTTTTTGTCATGAGCATACAGTGAATCGATGGTAGCCAGCAGGCTGTTTGCATCGTTGGTGAAGGGATGCTTTACTGTTGCATTCTTGTGATAGGAAACAAGGGCAATCTGTTGATTGGTGCCGGCTTTCAAGGTGCTGTTTACAAACTTTTTCGCAGCTTCTTTTACATAGGCAACAGCGCTGTTAGCAGTGTAAATGGTTGTACCGTTGGAAAGAAAAGTAGCGGGACCGCTTTCGTCTAAAACTAACACGATATAACGGGTTTCTTCTGCTCCAACGCTTACGGGGACAGCAAACAGTGTTGCCAGCATTGTCACAATCAAACATAAACTTAACATTCTTTTTCTCATTTTCATGATCCTTTCTGTTTTTGATTTTTTTCATCGTCTATTATATCACAGTATCTCAAAAATTTCAAGATAAAAATCAAAGAAAATATAAGAAAATGATTGCACTTTTGAAAAAAGTATGGTATAATAAACTGGTGTGAGCATTTTAATACAAAGGAAAATGACAAATGAAAAAACGGTTGTTACTATTAGGCCTTATTTTGTGCCTGATTTTGGTTTCCGGTTGGACGGGAAGGGAGTTTTCTTTCCACTCCTTTCATGCCGGAGAGATTGCTGTTCAGTTTGAAGCTTCGACGACTTGTACCGGAATGAGCGGTGCGCCGTTGTCGGACAAGACTGTGTGGTTAAGTGCAAACGAAACCTTTTTTGGACGGGAAACGGAACAAAAGCTGGTGCCTGTGGCAACAGATGCGGATTTCTCTTTTGACAGGGTTTCTTATGCAGAAAAATACCGGGTGATTGTTTCTGATGTTTGGGACAATGACCAGCTGGATTTAATTGTGATGGCACCCAGAGCTTGATTCTTTGGGGGTTTCAACAATAGAAGAAATTTTGTTAGGAGGAATTGTTTTGAAGCAAAAAAGCATTGCAATCTTTGCGCTGACCACTTTGGTGATCTTTGCGCTGTCTGCCTTCGCTGCATTCGGAATTCCGGGAACAGTACCCGGCGTTTTGGACGAAGGCATCGAACATTATGGAATCCGTCAGGGATTAGACCTGGTGGGCGGTTCCAGAATTGTATTTGAAGCAACAGATAAGGAAGGAAATTCTGTATCTCCTTCTGCAGACGAAATGACAACTGCTATCAGTATGTTGAAGGCTCGTCTGGATGCTTTGAATTATACCGAAGCTACTGTTGCAAAACAGGGTGACAACCGTATTGAGGTTGAAATTCCCTCTGTATCCGATCCGGAAGAAGCTGTTCAGAAGCTGGGTGCTACTGCGGTTCTGACCTTTACCGATGCTGACGGTAATGTAGTAATGGAAGGGTCTGACATTGATTCTGCCTCTGCTGCATTCGGACCGACGGATGACAGCGGTGTCAGCCAGCACCATGTAAAACTGGTTTGGAAGGAAGAAGCTGTTTCTAAGTTTGCTGCAGCTACCGCTGCTGCCGCTGCAAAATCTAGCGAACAAAAAAATTATATCACCATTATGCTGGATGAAGATGCTATTTCCAGCCCTGCTGTAGCACAGGAAATTAACAGCAGCGAATGTGTGATTTCCGGTGATTTTGATGCAGAATATGCAAAATATCTGGCAGGTGTCATTCAGGCAGGTCAATTGCCTTTTGGTCTGAAAGACATTGAATTAAAGAGTGTAGGACCCACTTTGGGTGACAGAGTGTTGAGCACCAGTTTGATTGCAGGCGGAATCGGTATTTTACTGGTTATGCTGTTTATGTTGCTTTTCTACCGTGTGGCAGGTTTGGCGGCCGACATTGCACTGCTAGGGTACATTGCTCTGATGGGAATTGTTATGGCAATCGCAAAGGTAAACTTAAGTCTGTCCGGTATTGCAGGTATTATTTTGGGTATCGGTATGGCGGTGGATGCCAATGTCGTGATTTACGAACGCATTAAGGAAGAACTGAACAACGGCAAGACCGTTCGTGCATCTGTTGATGCAGGGTTCCACCGTGCTCTGACCGCTATTATTGATGCGAACATTACTACCATGATTGCAGCTGTAGTTCTGTACTTCTTCGGTATGGGTTCTGTTAAAGGCTTTGCAATCACATTGGGTCTGGGTATTATCGTAAGTATGTTTACTGCTGTTGTAGTAAGCCGTGTGCTGTTGAAGCAACTGGTGGGTATCGGCGTATCGAGCCCCCGTGCATTTGGTGCGAAAGTGAGGAAGTCAGATGATTAATATTGTTGAAAAGAAAAAAATCTTTTTTATCATCCCCCTTGTTCTGATTGTAATCGGAATTGTTTCTATGATTGCACAGGGCTTTGCGATGGATATTGAATTTCAGGGCGGTATCAATGTAACTGCTGCTCTGGGTCAGGAATTTAAAAACAAAGATGTTGAAACCTTGGTAAAAGATGCCATTGGCGTGACTCCTTCTTCTGTTCAGAAGTCCGGGGAAAATGGCGAAGATGTTGTCATTAAAATTATGTACCAAGGCAAAAACAAGGAACTGGCAAGTGCAGACCGGGAAAAGCTGACCAATGCATTGATTGAAAAATACGGCATTGATGCAGATGCAATCTCTATCAGCAATGTCAGTGCTACTGTTGGTAAGGAAATGCTGCAAAAGTCCTTCCTGCTGTGCCTGATTACCGTTATTCTCATGCTGGTTTATATCACCATTCGTTTTGAATTGATGTCCGGTATTTCTGCGATCGTTGCTTTGATTCACGATGTGCTGATTATGTTGAGTTTTTACTCCATTTTCCAGATTCCCGTGAACTCCACCTTCATTGCGGCAATTCTGACCATTTTGGGTTATTCTATCAATGCCTCTATTATGGTGTTTGACAGAATTCGTGAACGCCGTCGTTTGGCTACCAAAAAGACAGTTCTGAACAATTTGGTAAATGAAAGTATTTTGAGCACCATGGGTCGTTCTATCAATACTACCATCACGACTTTGCTGACAGTTGCTCTGCTTTGCGTGTTTGGATATATGATGGGAATTACCTCTCTGGTAGAATTTACTCTGCCTATCATCGTTGGTGTTGTTGCAGGTTTCTATTCTTCCGTATTTATTGCAGGTCCTTTCTGGGCAATGTGCAAGGGCGGAAAGAACAAATAAGAAAACAGTAACAAAGG
>JAZNYR010000077.1:0-5519 GCA_045594525.1 Clostridia bacterium
ATCAATTCGCTTTGCCCCAAGATTATGACGAAAAAGAAAGCATAGACAATCCAATGAAGAAAGGAAATAAACAAGAATGAAACAGATTTTATTGGGAAACCAAGCTGTGGCAAGAGGGTTTTATGAAGCCGGTGCAAAAGTGGTTTCCTCCTACCCCGGAACCCCCAGCACAGAAGTAACGGAATTTGCCGCTTTGTATGATGAAATTTATGCGGAATGGGCACCAAACGAAAAGGTTGCAGCAGAAACCGCTATCGGTGCGGCAGTGGCAGGCGTAAGAGCGGCTGCCTGCATGAAGCATGTTGGCTTAAATGTGGCAGCGGACCCTGTGTTTACCGCATCTTATACAGGAGTAAACGGCGGATTGGTATTGGTGGTAGCTGACGATCCCGGAATGCATTCCAGCCAGAATGAACAGGATACCAGACGGGTTGCCATGGCAGCAAAAATCCCCGTACTGGAACCTTCTGACAGCACAGAATGCAAAGAATTTACCAAGCTGGCATTCAAGCTTTCCGAAGAATACGACACCCCTGTTATTCTGCGTCTGTGTACCAGAGTGGCACACTCTCAAAGCCTGGTAGAGCTTTGTGAACCGGAAATCTATGAAAAGAAAGACTATGTAAAAAATCCGGGTAAATATGTGATGATGCCTGCTATGGCAAAGGTTCGTCATCCCCTGGTGGAAAAACGGATGAAGGATCTGGCAACCTTGGCAGAAACAGCAGAGTTTAACAAAGAAGAAAAAGGGAACGGCAAAATTGGTGTGATTACCTCTTGTACTTCTTATCAATATGTGAAGGAAGCTCTGCCCGATGCAGGGGTATTAAAGCTTGGCATGACCTACCCCCTGCCGGAAGAAAAAATCAAGAACTTCTGCAAGCAATACGAAACCGTATATGTAATTGAAGAATTAGACCCTGTGACGGAGGAATTTTGCCGTCAGTTAGGACTTAATGTGATTGGAAAAGACAAGTTCCCCATGGAAGGTGAATACAGCACAGAGCTGATTCGTTCCGTGATTTTGGGTGAACAGGCAAAAACCTTTACAATCGACGAAACTCTTCCGGTTCGTCCTCCCGTTTTGTGTGCAGGATGTCCTCACAGAGGAGTTCACTATACCCTGAAAAAACTGGGCGTTCGTGTGACGGGCGATATTGGTTGTTACACCTTAGGTGCTCTTGCTCCCATGCAGAGCATTGATACCTGTGTTTGTATGGGTGCCAGCATCGGTATGATGCACGGTATGGAAAAGGCAGACACCTCTTCTGCAGAAAACACAGTAGCAATCTTGGGTGACTCTACCTTTGTTCACAGCGGAATTACAGGGCTTGTGAATCTGGTTTACAATCAATCTACCGGAACGGTAATCATTTTAGACAACTCCATTACCGGTATGACAGGTCATCAGCAAAACCCCACTACAGGGCATACCTTAAAGGGTGACCAGACCACCGCTATCAATTTAGAGGCTTTGTGTAAGTCTTTGGGTATCAACCGTGTGAGAGTGGAAGACCCCTTTGATTTAAAAGGACTGGAGCAGGCAATCAAGGAAGAATTATCTGCACGGGAGCCATCTGTCATTATTGCACGCAGACCTTGTGCATTGCTGAAAAATGTTTCCTTCCCCGGCCCTGTTTCCATCGATGAAGGAAAGTGTGTCAACTGTAAAATGTGTATGAAAATTGGTTGCCCTGCCATTTCTTTGAAAAACGGCAGACCGGTGATTGACCAGACAGTATGTAACGGTTGCGGGCTGTGCAAACAGGTTTGCAAACCCGGTGCCATCGGATAAGAAAGGAAGGAAACGACTATGAATATCATGATTGTTGGTGTTGGCGGTCAGGGAACCCTGCTTGCCAGCAGAATATTAGGACAAACGGCAGTTTCTGCCGGATTCGATGTAAAGGTTTCAGAAGTCCACGGCATGTCCCAAAGAGGGGGCAGCGTTGTGACCTATGTTCGTTACGGCGAACAGGTTCATTCCCCCATTGTGGAAAAAGGGTCGGCTGATGTGATTCTTGCCTTTGAAGAGTTAGAGGCATACCGCTGGATTGAATATTTAAAACCGGAAGGAACTCTGATTGTCAATACCCAGCAAAAAGACCCCATGCCCGTCATTACGGGAGCCATGGAATATCCCAAAAATATTTTGGATACATTAAAGCAAAAGGGCATCAATACCGTTACGGTCAATGCTCTGGAAAAAGCAATCGAGGCGGGAACCGCCAAAGCGACCAATGTGGTGCTGATGGGTGTGTTCGCGGCACACAGTCCCATGAAACGGGAACAGTTTGAAGAAGCGTTAAAAGCAACTGTTCCTCCTAAATTTTTAGAAGTAAATCAAAAGGCTTTTTCTTTAGGATATGAGTTAAAATAAGAAAGAAGGAAACAAAATGGCAAATTATTATCAGCCGGAGATTGAATGTGCCTCTCCGGAGCAAATCAAAGCATTACAGGATGAACGCCTGGTCAAGCAGGTAAAGCATGTTTATGAAAATGTGCCTTATTACAAAAAGCTTATGGACGAAAAGGGAGTGACTCCCGACGACATTAAGTCCACCGCTGACTTACATAAGCTTCCCTTTCTGACCAAGAGCGACTTGAGGGACGCATACCCTTACGGATTGCTGGCAAAGCCTCTTTCCGATTGTGTCAGAATCCAGTCCACCAGCGGTACCACAGGAAAACGGGTGGTTGCCTTTTATACCCAGCACGATATTGACCTTTGGGAAGACTGTTGTGCCCGTGCCATTATGGCGGTTGGGGGTACAAAGGACGATGTATGCCATGTCAGCTACGGATACGGCTTGTTTACAGGGGGCCCCGGCTTAAACGGCGGTTCTCATAAGGTAGGATGTCTGACCCTTCCCATGTCTTCGGGTAATACAGAACGGCAGATTCAGTTTATGCGAGATTTAGGCTCCACCATTCTTTGCTGTACCCCTTCTTATGCAGCATACATTGGTGAAACCCTTCACGATATGGGTCTGACCCCTGATGATATTCAGTTAAAAGCGGGTATCTTCGGTGCAGAACCCTGGACGGAAGAAATGCGTCGTGATATTGAGCGGTCTTTGGGAATCAAGGCTTATGATATTTACGGTCTTACAGAAACCAGCGGACCGGGAGTATCCTTCGAATGCGAGGAACAAACCGGGATGCACATCAACGAAGACCACTTTATTGCAGAAATTATCGACCCCGAAACAGGAGAAGTGCTTCCAGAAGGAGAAAAGGGCGAGCTGGTATTCACAAGCATTACCAAAGAAGCCTTCCCCCTCCTTCGTTACCGCACCCGTGATATCTGCGTGCTGTCCCGCAAAAAATGCTCTTGCGGAAGAACCTTTGTCAAAATGACCAAGCCCATGGGCAGAAGTGACGATATGCTGATTATCCGCGGAGTGAATGTATTCCCCTCCCAGATTGAAACCGTTCTTCTGGAACAGGGATATTCTCCCAACTACCGCATTGAGGTGGACCGCGTGAACAACACCGATACCCTGGATGTCTTTGTTGAGCTGACCGCCGACCAGTTCTCCGACACCGTCAAGGATTTGTCCAAGAAGGAAAAACAGCTGGCAGATGCGGTAAAAACCATGCTGGGCATTAATCCCAAAATGCATCTGGTACCGCCCAAAAGCATTGTCAGAAGTGAAGGAAAAGCAGTTCGCGTCATAGACAAACGCAAACTTCATGATTAAAATAATGGGAAAGGTGGAATAATGATGACTGTTACACAAATTTCGATTTTTCTGGAAAATAAAATGGGTCAGTTGGCAGAAGTGACCGACTGGCTGGCAAAAAAAGAAGTGAATCTGCAGGCATTGTCCATTGCCGATTCTCAGGATTTTGGTATTTTGAGAATCATTGCAAAGCATGCGAGCAATTTATTGTCTGAGCTGAATCAAGAAGGCTACACCGCCATTGCAACCCAAGTGCTGGCAGTTGCCCTTCCCCACCAGCCCGGCGGTATGGCAAAGATTCTCTCTGTGCTTTCTGAAAACAATGTGGATGTGGAATATACTTATGCATTCCCTTCCCGTAACGAGCTGGAAGCAATCATGATTTTCAGAGTGAATGATAATGATGTTGCCAAAGATGCCCTCACAAAGGCAGGGATTAAAATTTTGGCAAAGCAAGATTTGTTCTAAAGCAAGACATAAAAAACCGTCCGAAACATTTTGTTTCGGACGGTCATTTTTTTGTTTAAACCTTATTTACGCCAAACCCATTACTTTCAGCACCACATAAACCGCAAACAATACAACAGAAACCCACATAACACCGCTGATTTCTTTTGCCTTGCCGATGCAGAGCTTTAAGATCACCCATGCCAGCATACCAAACATGATACCGTTTGCAATAGAATAGGTCATGGGCATCATAACGATTGCCAAAAATCCGCCGATAGAATCAGCAACATCACCGTCAAAATCCATTTCCTTTACTGCAGACAACATCAGCAATCCAACGAACAGCATTGCCGGTGTGGTTGCAAAACCGGGAATTGCCAGGAAGATAGGAGCAAGAGGAATGGCAATCAGGAACAGGATACCTGTTGTCAAAGCGGTAAGACCTGTTCTTCCGCCTGCAGCAGCACCTGCACTGGATTCTACATAGCTTGTAACGGTGGAAGTACCCAAGCATGCACCTGCAACAGTACCAACAGCGTCTGCCATCAAAGCACCGCTTGCCTTAGGAAGATGACCGTTTTCATCCAGGAGGTTCCCCTTCTGAGCAACACCGATCAAGGTACCAACGGTATCAAAAATATCGGTGTACAGGAAGGTAAACATCACAATGATAAAGCCCATGAAATTATCCTTGATAAAACCAAAGTCAAACTGGAACAAAGCGGGAGAAGCAAAGTTTGCCTTGATTGCATCCCAGGAAAGAGAAGGAATCAGGGAATATACACCATTCTCAACATCTACCACATACCAGCCTGCCAATTGGGCAACAATACCCAGCACCCATGTTGCCAGGATACCGATTAAGATATCGCCCTTCACCTTATAATGGTGCAGAATACCGATAATCAATAAACCAATAATAGCAAGAGCAACCTGGGGAGAACCTAGGTTTCCAAGACCTACCAATGTAGAATCATTGTTCACAACAACACCTGCATTGATCAAAGCAATGATGGTGATGAACAAACCGATTCCGGCAGTAATGCCAAGTTTTAAGTTCTTGGGGATTTTGTTCACCAAAGCTTCTCTGAACTTGAACAAGGATAAAATCATAAAGACAATACCTTCGATCAGGATAGCGGTGAGCGCTACCTTATAAGAGTAGCCCATGGTCAGACAAACAGTGTAGGTAAAGAACGCATTCAGTCCCATACCGGATGCCAATGCTACGGGGTAGTTGGCAAAGAACGCCATACAAATGGTGGCAATTGCAGCAGACAGTGCTGTTGCCATAAAGATTGCAGCCGGTCCCGGACCATCAGGGATGATTCCCAGCATACCGGGGTTTACTGCCAAAATGTACGCCATTGCAAGGAATGTTGT
>JAZNYR010000078.1:0-4530 GCA_045594525.1 Clostridia bacterium
AACCTACTGATAATATTCTTTTTCAAAAAAACACCTTCTTTGAAAACTAATAATGGAGTTGAAAAGCGACTTGTATACAAGCCGCTTTTTTGGTATGCCTGATGCGATTCGAACGCACGACCTTCAGAGTCGGAGTCTGACACTCTATCCAACTGAGCTACAGGCGCAAATATATTGTAAAAGAGGAAAATCCTCCTGAACAATCTTTTTATGAAATGGTGGATCGGAAATAACCAATGGTCTGTCTTAATCCTTCCTCCAACACAACCTCCGGCTGCCAGCCAAGCTCTGTTTTGGCTCGGGTAATATCGGGCTTTCGTTTGCAAGGGTCGTCCTGAGGCAAGGGCTCATAAATAAGCTTTGACTTACTTCCCGTCAATTCCAGCACCATTTGAGCAATTTCCTTAATGGTCATTTCTCTGGGGTTTCCAAAGTTAACAGGGCCGATTACATCCCCTTCCATCATAGCAATCATCCCCCGAACCAAATCGCTGACAAAGCAGAAGGAACGGGTTTGCTCACCGGTACCGTAAATGGTAATATCCTGACCGCGAAGCGCCTGCACTACAAAGTTACTCACCACTCTGCCGTCATTTTCCAACATTCTGGGACCGTAAGTATTGAAAATACGAATCACACGGATATCCACGTCGTACTGACGGTGATAATCAAAAAACAAGGTTTCCGCGCAACGCTTTCCTTCATCGTAACAGGAACGGATTCCAATTGGATTTACATTTCCCCAATAACTTTCCACCTGAGGATGCACCTTAGGGTCACCATACACTTCGCTGGTAGAAGCCTGTAAAATCTTTGCATTACTTCTTCTTGCCAGCTCCAGCATATTGGATGCCCCTACCACATTAGTATTAATCGTCTTTACAGGATTATACTGATAATGCACTGGGGATGCAGGACACGCCAAATTGTAAATTTCATCAATTTCCACATCAATAGGATTGATAATATCATGACGGATAATTTCAAAATAAGGATTGTCCATCAAGTGGGCAACATTATCTTTTCTGCCCGTAAAAAAATTGTCAAGACAAATAACCTCACAGCCACGATGCAGCAATTCTTCACACAAATGAGAACCGATAAAGCCGGCACCGCCTGTGACTAACACTCTTTTTCTGGACAATTCTCCTCACCTCTACTTCCGTTCTTGATTTTTTACTTCCATATTGTATCCTTTGGATTGATAAATCACGGACAGCAGAATCAACATTCCCACCACAGGGAATCGCCAGGTGCTTGCCTTTAAGCTGTTCCAAAAAGACCACAGCCGCAGCTTGTAAAAACCACCTACATTTCCCAGATTCTTCTTAATATGGTAATTTCCGCGTCCTCTGGTAATCTGCCAACGCAAGAAACCTTTCAAATCACCACGCTCTACATGATACACAATCTGCTCTCTATTATACCATATCTTTTCCAATTTTGCAACTATTTTTTTTGAAAAATAGGTATCTTCTCCACCGGGAACAGGGAAGGTAGTATTAAACCGTTCCATTTCATCAAAGAAACTTTTTCGGATGGCCAGATTACAGCTGCTGATACTATCGGTATACCCCGCCTCATCAACCCTCCATACCTTGTCAAACCCTAAATTTCCGCCACCAGGAAAACCTAAATATGCCACGCAGGTCCCAAAAAAAGTTTTGGTTTTGGTAATGGTGTTGCCCATAATCACCTTTTCTTTTTCTAACCCCTTCACTGCATTGGCAAGGGTTTCTGGGGCTAATTCACAGTCCGAATCAGTAAAAAAGAGAAATTCACTCTCACTCAATTCTGCTCCGCGGTTTCTGCACTTTGCAGGTCCTCCGTTTTGGGGCATCCGTTCTACCCGAAATCTGGAGTCTTGAAGGATTTCATAGCTGTCAAATTGAGAGCAGTCATCCACCACAATCACTTCAAACTCCTGATGAGTTTGATTGAGCAAAGATTGATACAATACGGACAAATACTCCTCCGATGTATTATAAGAGGGTACAATTACACTGATTTTCATATTTTTTCCTTTCTATTCTGCGCCTTTTCCGGTCAGTACAGTCCACACGGTACGAAACAGTATTTTCACATCAAGGGTTAACGACCAACGGTCAATATACTGTACATCCAGCTTGTAAATTTCTTCAAAATCGGTAATGTCATTTCTGCCGCTGACCTGCCACATTCCCGTAAGTCCGGGTTTAATGGAAAGTCTTCTGCGATGATAGTTTTCATACTCCGCCACCTCATCCACTGTTGGCGGACGGGTTCCCACAAGACTCATATCCCCTCGAAGCACATTCCAAAACTGTGGAAATTCGTCCATACTGGTTTTTCTTAAAAATTTCCCGATTGGTGTTACACGGGGATCATTTTTCATTTTAAACACTGCCCCGCTTAACTCGTTATGCTCCTTTAATTCTTCTAACTTTTGATCAGCATCAGCGTACATGGAACGGAACTTATAAATCCGAAAGGTTCTGCCGTTTTGCCCCACTCTCTCCTGAGAATAAAACACCGGACCGGAAGAAGTAAGCTTAATGATGGGAGCCACTATCAAGGACAAAAGTCCTGTCAGAGCCACACCGCAAAGACCGCCGAAAATATCCATCGCCCGCTTTAACAACAGCTGACTTTGATTCAAAGATACTGTATGGAAAGTGAGCATGGGAGCCCCTCCCAAATAGCTCAATTCTTTTTTGGACAGGGGTAAATGATACCAATCCAAAAGCATTCTTACCGTTATTCCCAATTCCTCACATTTCTGTAAGTAGGGTTCAATATTCCCTGCCCAATCCTTGGGAAGAAAGAAAAATACCTGATCTACGGTATGCTCTATCAACAGTTCTTGAAGCTGTTCCACATTACCCAAACCTGATTCATCCGTCAGGCTTACATATCCCACCACATGAAAAATCAAATCCTGTTCCTGACGGATTTTTTCCATGGTTTCTTTTACCTTTTCAGGATCTCCTACAGCCAACACACGGGTAGCACCCGCATTGGCCCTGATTTTCGCGGTAAAAAAGCGACGAAGCACCAGTTTTTCCGCAAGCAATAAACAAAAATCAATTCCTAAAAACAGGAAAAATAACAGTCGGCTGAACGCATCGTCCCGTGTTAAAAACACGGTAGAAGAAGAAATCAATGCACAGATTCCAAATGCCTTTAACAGTCTGAAACGCAAATGTCTTGTGGTCTTTTTGCTGTCATAAAAGCCAAACAGGTACAGAGAAATAAACATACTGGGAATGAACACCAGCAAAATCCAGGTATAGGAAAGCAGACCAAACAGCGGATTGTCCGTTTGGAAAATCTGACTTCTGATGAAGTAGGCCGCCAAAAACGCAATGACCGTCAGAGAAAGGTCGATAAGCCCAATCATCATATTCACAGCTTTCTCCGTTGATTTCATCTATTTCCTGCTCCTTTTCTCTATGGTTTGATACTGTGCCAAAACCCGGGCCCCCGTCTTTTCCCAGTGAAGCTCAGCCGCACGACTTTTTCCCGCGGCAATCATTTCACGATTGTCGCAAGCCTTTAAAATGCCCTTTGCAAAGGCTGATGCATCCTCGGGTGGGCAAAGAATTGCCGCCTCTCCCAATACCTCGGGAAGAGATGCACAGTTGGATGCTACAACAGGCACACCATAGCTCATTGCCTCTAAAGGTGGTAAACCAAATCCTTCATAAAGAGAGGGAAACAAAAACACTTTTGCCCTTTGGTACCAATCAATCAGTTGTTGTTCCGTGCAATATCCCGTAAAGTGAATCCTGTCACAAAAGGGACTGTTTTTTACATAATCAAAAATAGGTTCATACCGCCAACCCTTCTTCCCTGCAATGACCAAAGGAAGGGTGAATTCAGGATTTTTCCGCCATAAAAGCTCCATGGCTTTGATTGCAGTAATCTGATTTTTTCTGGGCTCGATGGTTCCTACGCACAAAACGCATGGCTCTCCCCCATTCCCGCTATCAAGAGCTGGTTCTGTTCCCAACAAGATAGGAAACACCTTTTCTGCTGACAGATTGACATACCGTAGTAATTCCTGCTTGGTAAACTCCGAAACAGTAATCACCCCTGCTGCTCGCTTGCAAGACCGAGGCAGCAAAGCTTTTTTGGTAATACTCATGGATTTTGTAAAATACTCCTCCGACGCAAAAAAACTCACATCATGCACCGTGACAAAATAGGGTGCATTTACTGTTTGCAACGGGGTTACATAATCTAAAAAATGAATCAAATCATATTGTTCTCTATTCAACATTTTCCCAAATCGGGTCAATTCAAAAAGCAATCTCTTTTTGCTGGAAGAAAAACTTCCGGGAACCACAAATTTCATCTGCTCCGAGTCGGAAAACAAATGCTTTACCGTACCGTTTACATAGACTGTAAACTGATGCTCTCCCGGATTTTTTTGCAGTTCCCGAATGATATGCCAAGCATAATTTCCGACTCCCGCCTTGGTTTCTGACATCGTAAGGGCATTGAGGGCAATCTTCATTTCCCTGCCTCCTCTAACGCGGCATTGACAGC
>JAZNYR010000079.1:0-3972 GCA_045594525.1 Clostridia bacterium
CGCCCGGTGTGGCTCTTCCGCAAACAGGACAGTGGGAAGGGGGAATATTGGGCAGATGTTTCAGGCAAAAGGAACAGAATAAAATGGAGGTAGCGGGATTTAGGTATTCACCGCAAATGATACAGCGGGGCGGAAAGAAAATGTTTTTCAATTTCCACAGTTTCAACAATCAGCACCTCTTTCCGTGTTCCATTGCTTTAGCATGGAATCAAGGGAGGTAAACCGCTCTGTCTGACGGTCGTTATCCACCATTTTTCTCATAATTCCTTCGTTTCCAATCAGTACCACCAGCTTTTTTGCACGGGTAACAGCGGTATAGAAAAGATTTCTGTTTAACAGCATGGGCGGTGCCTGATACATGGGGATTACCACAATGTCAAATTCACTTCCTTGGCTTTTGTGTACCGTAATGGCATAAGCCAGCTCCAGTTCGTCCAACTGTAAAAAATCATAAACGACGGTTTTTTGCCCGTCGTAACAAACGGTAAGGGTGGAGGCGGGTGTGTTGATCTCTGTAATAATGCCTTCATCACCGTTGAAAATTCCCGTTCCTTTTTCACCCTTTTGTCCCGTCCATGCAATATCGTAATTGTTTTTGATCTGCATCACCTTGTCCCCTTCGCGAAAGACGGTGTCCCGCACCTTTCGTTCGTTTTTGGTGGGGGAAGGAGGGTTTAGAGCTTCCTGTAAGGCGGGATTTAGTACATTGATTCCCGCTTCTCCTTTTTTGGAGGGAGAGATTACCTGAATCGTAAACAAATCATTTACAGGATAAGTGGCGGGCAGTCTGCGCCGGCACAAATCCACCACCCCTTCCAACAATTCTCCCGAACGAGAATGAACGAAGAAGAAATCTCCCAGGTTTAGGGTTGGATATTCTCCTTGATTGATTTTATGAGCATTGACCACAATTTGGCTTTCCTTTGCTTGACGGAAAATTTCGGTCAGACGGACGGTTTTGATGCAGTCCCCCGAAAGTAAATCTCCCAGCACATTGCCGGGTCCCACGCTGGGCAGCTGGTCTGCATCACCCACCATAATAAAGCGTGCATCAGGAGGAAGGGCACAAAGAAGATGTTCCAAAAGCACCACATCTACCATAGACATTTCGTCTGCGATGATTACATTTGCATCCAAAGGATTTCGTTCATGGCGAGAAAATTGCTGTTGGCGGTTTTCGTCATAGTTCATTTCCAAAAGGCGGTGAACGGTCTGTGCCTCCCGTCCGCAAAGGGTGGACATCCGCTTTGCAGCCCGTCCTGTAGGGGCACAAAGCTCTACCGTCATTCCCATAGCATCAAACAGGGCTGTAATGGTTCGGATAATGGTGGTTTTTCCCGTTCCGGGACCGCCTGTGATAATCATCACCCGGTTTTGCACCGCCTGAACAACAGCCTCTCTTTGGGTTTCTTCCAATTCGATGCCCATGGATTTTTCCGCCTTGCGGATATTTTCGTCAAGATGCTCCGGTACATCAGGTTTATGTTCTGCCATTTCCCGTAAGGCGTAGGCACATCGCTGTTCTGAGCGGTATAAATCATATAGAAAAATATGCTCATGATCTTGTTCCCGCACGGAACAAATTTTATTTTTCAGTTGTAATTCCACCATTTGATTTTCGACCGCTTCTTGTGATACATTTAACAGCTTGGCAGACAAAGAAATTAACTGTTCTCGGGGAAGATAGGTGTGGCCGTTTTGGCTGTTGTATGAAAGCAAATATTCAATTCCTGCCCCGATTCTGTTCGGATCCTCGGGTGTGATTCCCATGGAAAAACCGATGGAATCCGCTTTTTTAAAGCCGATTCCTGAAATATCGTCACAAAGACAGTAAGGGTTTTCTTTGATTTTGTCAACCGCATCAGCTCCAAATTGCTTATAAATACGCAAAGAGGAGCCGGGGGCAACCCTGTAACGGTTCAAAAAAAGCATCACGGTCTGAACGCCGCTTTGTTCAATCAGAGATTTGTTGATTTTCTCTGCCTTTGCAGGAGAAATATTGCGAATGATACAAAGTTTCTCCGGTTCGTCACGAATAATTCGCAGGCTATCTTCTCCAAAGTGTTCTACAATTCGTTTTGCGGTTACCTTTCCCACGCCTGAAATGACGCCGGAGGAAAGGTATTTTTCAATGGAAACTGTGTCCGAGGGTTCTGTTTTTTCATAATATTCTACTTTGAACTGTTCCCCGTAATCGGGATGAACGGTCCAACTTCCCGTCATTTCCACTGTTTCCCCTTCGGTGAGGTAGGGGAGATAACCCACAGCACAAAAAGACAGATCGTCAGACTCTGCCTCGCATACCGTAAATCCGTTTTGTTCATTGCTGTAAATAATGGTATCTACCACCGCACGGATGGTTTCCAGTGTTTTTTTCATCTGCATTTCACCGTTTCAAGTATATATAATTCTATTATACTATAAAAGAGAAAAATTTTCAATTATCTTTTGTGTTACATTTGACATTTTTTTAAAATTGATATATAATAATTGCATTACTGAAAGTATGAAAGATAAGAAGGAATGACAAATGATAAGAGGAATGGGAACCATAGTAAATGTATTGGCAGTGTTGCTGGGCGGTGGCTTGGGACTTGCCATTCGGGGAGGAATCCCCGACAAAATACAGTCGGGGCTGACAAAGGCTTGCGGTCTTGCTACCATGATGATCGGGATTTCCGGCGCGTTACAGGAGATGTTGACGGTGGAGGAGGGAGCAGTTTCGGCATCCGGAACTCTTCTTATTGTACTGTCTTTGGTCGTTGGTGTATTAGTTGGAGAACTATGTAACATTGAAGACAAACTGGAACACCTGGGAGATGTTCTGAAAAACAAATGCAAGCAAAAGGGAGATTCCCGTTTTGCAGAAGGCTTTGTTACTGTCACCCTGATTTTCTGTGTGGGCGCTATGGCAATTGTCGGGTCATTACAGGACGGAATTTCGGGTGACCCGTCTATCTTACATGTAAAATCCCTGTTGGACGGAGTGATGGCGCTGGTGTTTGCCTCCAGCATGGGCTTGGGTGTTTTGTTTTCTATTTTCCCGCTGGCATTATACCAAGGCTTGATTACCGCCTTTGCCGTTATCATTGAGCCTTATCTTACCGATATTATGATTTCCCAGGTTTCCATGGTTGGCTCTGTATTGATTTTGGGAATCGGCATCAATCTGGTATTTGGAAAGACGGTGAAAATCGGAAATTTCCTGCCTGCATTGCTGGTTCCCGTGATTTATCAGCTGGTTTTGAGGATGCTTTAAAAAAATTTGAAAAATTTTCAAAAAAACTCTTGTAATTTAGAAAAAACTATGATATAATAGTACGGAATTACGGATAGTCCGCTGCCGTTAACGAGGATTACGGTACGAATGTCTATGGAGAGAGGAGGAAGCCAGATGGATATTTTGAAGGCAATTACCGAAGAACAGATCAGAACTGATTTACCTGAGCTGTTGATTGGTGATACCGTAAAAATTTATCTGAAGGTCAAAGAAGGAAACCGTGAAAGAATCCAGATGTTCGAAGGAACTATCATTGCGAAGAAGCACGGCGGTATTCAAGAGACCTTTACGGTCAGACGCGTATCTTACGGTGTTGGTGTGGAAAGAACTTTCCCTGTAAATTCACCGAATATCGACAAGATTGAAGTATCGCGTAAAGGTAAGGTAAGACGCGCTAAGTTGTATTACCTGAGAGACCGTGTAGGAAAGGCTGCCAAGGTAAAAGAAAAGATCTAAAGACGAAGGGGAGGCTAAAGTAGCGTCCCCTTTTCTTTACTTTTCAGGAAATGGAGAGAATGTATTATGCTAGATGAAAATACTATTTTTGAGCCGGAAGAAAAAATAGAATTTGATGTTGCTGAGGAAATACCTGCAGAGGTTGAGGCAACGGGATTCGCAGTAGCGCATCCCTTTTTAAAAGAAGTGATTGACTGGGTTGCGGTCATCGGAATTGCGTTGTTGGTTACTTGGGT
>JAZNYR010000080.1:0-3681 GCA_045594525.1 Clostridia bacterium
TAAAGCAGGAAAATAAAAGAAATTTGTTTTAAGACAAATTTCTACATTTGATTTTCTCATGCTTTTTGAATTTTATTGTTTCTAATGACCTTATCTCGCCATGATTTTGCTTTATGCGGTCTGTGCATTTTGCTACAGCCCATTCTTGTTTAAATATCTTTTGGTGTGCACATTTTGCTACACCCCATTGTTTATTATTCCTTTGAGGGAATCTTGTTTAACAACATAGTTATCAGCACAATCACGCCAATTACAACCAAAATACTGAACATTCCCTTTCCCATATAAGGTAAACTGGTAATAAAATTCATCGGTTCCATTTTCGTTTCCTCCTACTTATTCAAAAAGAAATTCAAAATCAGTCCCCCTGCGATAACGGAGGCAATCTGACCGGATACATTCACACCAATAGAATGCATCAACAAGAAGTTCTGGGGGTCTTCCTTCAATCCCATCTTATGCACCACGCGACCCGACATGGGAAATGCAGAAATTCCTGCTGCACCAATCATAGGATTGATTTTCTTTTTCATAAACAAATTTAAAAGCTTTGCAAACAGTACGCCCCCCGCCGTATCAAAGATAAAGGCAATTAAGCCTAATCCTAAAATCAGCAGAGTTTCGGGTTTTAAGAAGGATTCTGCCTGCATCTGGGAGGCAATGGTAATCCCTAAGAAAATGGTAATCAGGTTTGCCAGCACCTTCTGGGCTGTTTCGGACAGAGAGTTTAACACACCGCATTCGCGAATCAGGTTACCGAACATCAAAAATCCAATCAGGGAAACAGATGCGGGAGCCACCAGACCTGCCACAATGGTAATCACAATGGGGAACAAAATTTTTGTCAGCTTTGAAACGCTGGTTTGTTTGTACTCCATGCGAATCAACCGTTCTTTTCTGGTAGTCAGAAGTCTGATTACGGGAGGCTGGATGATAGGCACCAGCGCCATGTAAGAATAAGCCGCAACCATAATCGCACCTAAGTAATTGGATTTTAACTGCTGTGCCACTACAATAGAAGTAGGACCGTCAGCCGCACCGATGACAGCGATGGATGCTGCATCGTTGATATCAAAAAACATGGATGCCATACACAGGGTAAAGAAAATGCCAAACTGTGCCGCTGCACCGAATATCATCAATTTGGGGTTAGACAGCAAAGGGCCAAAATCAATCATTGCACCGATTCCGATGAACAAAATCAAAGGAAACAGTTCGTTTGCAATCCCTGCATTATAAAGAGTGGTCAACGCTCCTTCTTCCCCAATCGCTCCCGAGAAGGGGAGATTGACCAAAATGGCACCAAAGCCCATCGGTAACAGGAGGGTAGGTTCCATGTCCTTCTTAATTGCCAGATAAATCAGCAATCCGCCAATTGCCCACATGACAATCATCTGCCAGTTAAGGGCTGCTAAATTTTCCGTGATAAACTCCATGTTTTACAATCCTTTCTTTTCTGGATTTTTTTACTGTTATATTATGTCCAAAACCCTGTCATTGTACCGCAAACTGTGATCTTGAACACAACCTTATTCATTCTATCACATTTTTCCTTCCTTGTCAAATTTTTCGACAAAAAACAATCATAAATTTCTGATAAAATAACTTGACAAAACAGGAAAAGTATGGTATGATTATGTTTGAGCACAATGTGTGCTCAAAACCGAAAAAGGAGTGAGACTACGGTGGCATATTCAAGAGGTATTCAGATTGAAGATAAAACGACAAAAGCGATTGTCCGAACTGCCGCAGTCATCGCCCAAAGAGAAGGTCTCGAAAAGCTGACAGTCAAACGGATTTTATCCGAAATGAAGGTAAGCAATCGTGTGTTTTACAATCGGTTTCGCAACATTGAAGATTTAATTGAAGTGATGTACCATCAGTTTGTGGATACCGTGCGGGAACGCATCAACCCCGAACAGTTGGCAGATACAGAGCATTACTACGAAACCATGCTGGAGCTGGCAGTAGGTGTTGTACGAAAAATGTATCACAACGACATCCACTTTCGTCTTCGTCTCCTCTCTTATGAAGCCTCCAAGGAAAGCAACCGTAATTGGTGGCTCAAACAAATTCAGGAGATTTTAAAAGACGGTGTGAACAGAGGATTGTTAAAACCCATGAACGAGCAAGCGGTAAGCTACGGCGTCTGGTGTTTTTGCTTGGGATTTCATAAAGATGCCTTGGGAAAAAATATCAGCGAAGAAGAAGCTATTTCCGCTTTTAGAGAATCCTTTTCTTATTTTATAGAAGGAATGAAGCCTTAAATTTTTTTACCCATACGAGCACATGGTGTGCTCAAAAATAGAATCATAGACAGAAAGGTGTGTAAGACATGAGTTTTCGCATCATCGGAACGGGAAGCTATGTACCGGAACATGTAGTGACAAACGATGATTTAGCCAAGTTTCTGGACACTTCAGACGAATGGATTATGCAGCGTGTTGGTGTGAGAGAACGCCACATCTCCACAGGAGAAACCGCAGCAGATATGGCCTCCATTGCGGCAGAACGGGCACTGCAAAACTGCAACCTGACAGGAGAGGATATTGATTTAATCATCTGTGCGACCTGCAGCAGTGATTCTGCCAGCCCTGCAACAGCAGCTTTTGTGCAAGCCCATGTTGGTGCCCACGGCCCGGCATTTGATGTTAACTCTGCCTGCAGCGGATTCTTATTCGCATTAGAAACAGCAGCAGGATTTTTCGAGCGGGGAACGGTGAAACGGGCATTGGTATTGGGAACAGAACGAGTCAGTCGGCTCCTTGACTGGTCAGACCGCAGCACCGCCGTTATTTTCGGTGACGGTGCAGGAGCCGCAGTGTTGGAAGCAGGTGACGGATACCTGGCATCCAAACTTACTACAACGGGCGGGAACGATGTGATAGACATTCCCTCTCATCACGGAGAATCTCCCTTTTTCAAAAGAGAGCTTCCCCCTCCCTTTATTATGATGAAAGGGCAGGAAACCTTCAAATTCGCAGTCAGTGCAATGACAAAAGATGTGCTGGATGTGTTACAAACAGCCAAGATAGAACCCGATCAGGTTCGTTGGTTCATCCCCCATCAGGCAAACATGCGCATCATTCAGTTTGCATCAAAGAAACTGAATGTTCCTATGGACCGTTTTGCGGTCAACATTGAAAAGTATGGCAATACCTCATCTGCAAGCGTACCCATTGCTTTGGATGAGTGCAACCGCTCAGGTCAGTTAAACCGGGGCGATATTATCACCATGGCAGCATTCGGCGGAGGACTTTCCAGTGCCGCATGCGTGATTAAGTGGTAAACAAAAATTTATTTTTAGGAGGAATTTATTATGACACTGGAAAAAGTAATCAATTTATTGGCAGAAAGTTTGGACCTGGATGCAAGCGAAATCACCGCAGAAACCACCTTTGAGGATCTGGATGTAGATTCTCTGGATACCGTGGAAATCCTGATGGAAATGGAAGATGAATTTGGCATTGAAATCAAATTCGAAGAAGCAGGAAAATCCGTTGGTGAATTGGTAAGCTATATCGACGCTCATAAGGAGTAAACCATGATTAAGACACCGATTTGTGAATTGCTTCACATCCCCTACCCCATTTTACAGGGCGGTATGGCTCACATTGCCGACGGTAAGCTGGCAGCTGCCGTATCGGAAGCGGGCGGACTTGGTATTATTTCCGCTATGAG
>JAZNYR010000081.1:0-2362 GCA_045594525.1 Clostridia bacterium
GAGCTTAAAAATGAGTAATCAGTGCTTGTCATCATAAATAATGTCTCAATTTCAGGATTTTGCTTACGGTTTGCCATTGCCATCTGAAGTTCATATTCAAAATCAGATACCGCACGCAATCCCTTAATAATTGTCTGCGCCTTTTTTAATTTTGCATAATCAACCAGAAGTCCGTCAAAGGTGTCAATTTCAACATTTGGCAAGTGGTCCGTTGCAATTTTAAGCATGTCCAACTTTTCTTCAACGGAAAAAGCAGGATGCTTGGCACTGTTGTGAAGCACTGCTACAATCACACGGTCAAAGATTTTTGCAGAACGCTCAATAATGTCAAGATGACCGTTTGTAACCGGGTCAAAGCTTCCGGGATAGACTGCAATTTTCATCTTATTCTCTCCTCTGATAAACGAGCACTCCCGTGCTGCCGTAGCAATTTTGCCGATACAGAGAAAATGCTTCATGTTCAACAGACTCAGTTTCTTTGTCACATTCATAAATCAAGAACCCGCCGGGTTCCATGATCTTTTCACAAAGCTGAAGCAAACGAGGAAGTATTTTCATTGCATAAGGCGGGTCAGCCAACACCAAAGAATACCGTTTCTTCTCTTGTTTTAAAAACCCTTCCCAGTCGGCTTTTTTTAATACTGCCCGTTCCTTCAGATGCGTATGCTCCAAATTTTCTTCTGTCACTTTAAGAGATCGAAGAGATCCGTCAACAAAGGTGCCATTCTCTGCCCCTCTTGACAAAGCTTCAATTCCCAACGCACCGGAACCACAGAACAAATCAAGGACCGTTCCGCCCGATATTGAAAACTGAATCATATTAAACATGGCGCCCTTTACCTTATCGGTGGTAGGACGAACCAAGTCCGTTCCGGAAACAGTTTTCAGTTTTGTTCCCCGTGCTGTGCCGGAAATTACTCTCACACAAAACCCCTCGCAATTTTACTCTATATTACTATTTTACAATATATCAGAATTTTGTCAATAGTATTTTGAAAATTTCTTAGAAAAAATTCTTTCTTTTTTATTACATTTTTTGAACAAAAATTACATATTTGCGAAAAACATGATTAAAAATCTGTCGATAAAACAGTTTATTAACATGAAATGATTCTGTTTTCCGTAATGATATAATTCATTTTAATATCATGTGCTTCAGCAGGGATAATATCGCAAATCTGGAATTCATAACAAAAGCCAATAAAAACAGCCGAAGATTGGTTTAGTAATTTATCATAACATCCTTTGCCAAACCCTACCCTGTTTCCCGCTTGATCAAATGCGATTCCGGGAACAAGGATCACATCTGTTTTTGTCATATCCGCAATTTTCGTTCCCATAGGCTCCATTACTGAAAATGCCCCTTTGGAAAACTTGCTATCAGGCAAAGCAAAGGCAGGTGTAATCTCCCCGCTTTGAGCATCGGTCACAGGTAACACAACGCTCTTACCGTCACGAAATGCCGCTTTCATAATAAGAGAAGTATCCATTTCATTCCCCAAAGGCATATAAAGCATCAGTTGTTTGCTGTTTTTGTAAAATTCGCTTCCCAAAAAAAGGTTTGCTGCAGCATTGCTTTTTTGCACCACTTCTTCTTTTGTCATAGCAGAACGCATTGCTTTATTTTGTTTTCTGATTTTTTGTTTCATTTGTATCACTCCGAGCAGAACGATTCCTATGTTTATTGATTATTATTTTTATTACTGTCAGCAGGAAAGAGATTACAAGAGTAATCAAGCCGATCAACAGCATCCACCATACAACTCCGATTTGTCCCCTCGTAAAATTCAGCCAACCCAACGAACGGTAGTCCAAAAAATAATATGGAAAATTGCTGCCATTCGAATAAGTAATGCCTTTTATAGAAATCAACAATGTAACAATCAAATAGAAAATAGGAATAAGAAAACCAAGAAAACATGTTCTTTTTCTGCAAACAAACCGTTTATCAAACCAAAGAAAATCAATTACTGCCGCAAGAGGTGCAAAAATATGAACACTTAAATTCCTCATAGAAAGTAAATATGCCTGACTTTTCAGCGGTGCCAGTAAACATAGGGATACCACCAAGGTCACAGTCATTGCAATGGTAAACATATACTTCAATACAAATAACTTGTGAGGTATGATAATTCTTTGTCTTTGTCTTTCTGCTATTCCCAGCACAAAAAACAAAAGACAAACAATCCCGGTTCCTATATTGCTCATAATGGTAAAATATAAAAAGACATAATTGCGAAACAAACCGCCGTCAAGCTTTGCTTGTAAATACACTCCTATAGATGCAAAGACAATCACGACCAGTTTCCAAACAAGTGATAACCATGATGGAAAGTATTTACTGTTAATTGTTTTCATGTGC
>JAZNYR010000082.1:0-2585 GCA_045594525.1 Clostridia bacterium
TGCCTCCAATTATACCAAATGCCCCTTGTATCAAAAAGAACCAAGGTGCCAACTCCATAATTGTTCTCATACCTGAACTATAACCCCAATAACTAAATGGACCACTTGAATCAACCATCCAAAATCCAAAAACAAACAAAAATATTCCTGCAACAATCGAAATTACTCCATTCTTTTTCATTATGTAACATTCCTCTCTAAAAAATAGTAATTATAATTTTTCACACACTTTTTTGCGAAAAATATTTATACTCCTTTCAACTTTCCATAAATTAAAAAAGTGCGTAACCTCAACCGAAGTCACGCACAAAAAACGCAAACTCCGATTGTTGCTACACAAATCTTAACAATGGGAATAAAACTCCTACATCCGTCAAGTGGAATTTGCATTTTTATCAAATTCATTTTTGACAGATGTAACAGAAAATAACCCCTATATATAAAAATATAGAGTTCTCTCCCATACATTGTTAATTTGTGTAGCATACACAGTATATCACATTTTGTATGATTTGACAACCCCTTTTAAACATTTTCTGCAAAGTGCCCTGTTTGGTAAGTCCCTTCTGGCGAATATCCCCAAAGAAGGAAAAAACAACACCTTTATATATTTGCCTATTAATTTTTTAAAAAGATGTGCTTTTTATGGAGTAAAATCAATAAAAATAGTGCGGTCGGAAAATCTTCTGTAATTTTCTGACACTTATAAAAAAGGCTCCCTTGTGTAAAGGGAGCTGTCAACGGAGTTGACTGAGGGATTGTTTGACTTCATTATCAATAAATATACATACTCCCTCAAAATTTTTGTTTATATCAAGATTTGATATTCTTATAACTTTCTGTCTTATAAACCTGATAGGGCATTCTCTTAAGTAATCATACCAAAGGTGCTTTTCTTCTTTTGTCATATTTTTTCTCAATGTCTTTGCAAGTGGTACAATTCCTTTGTTATGTTTATAGTTCATTACAATCCCTCCGGGTTGCGGTCGGTGCATTTTGCTACTACCCCTTTAAAATAAAATCTGCAATTTTGACACCATCAGCCGCCGCTGACATAATACCTCCTGCATATCCTGCTCCCTCACCGCAAGGATAAAGACCCCGACAGGAAACAGATTGAAATTGGTCATTTCTTAAAATCCGCACCGGAGAAGAACTTCTGGTTTCCACACCCGTCAGCACGCTGTCATAATCGTCAAATCCTTTTAGCTGTTTTCCCATCCCATTGATTCCCGCCCGCAGAGCATCGGCAATGCCTTGGGGCAAGCATTCGTCCAGTGAACAAAGCGTCACACCGGGACGGTAGGTAGGCTGAACTTCGCCTAATTCCCGACTGGGAATCCTCTTTAAAAAATCGCCCGTCAGCTGTGCAGGAGCTTTCCAATTTCCGCCGCCCAAAGCAAAAGCCTTCTGCTCCAATTGTCGTTGAAACTGCACACCTGCAAATACATCACCTTCAGGAAGAACCCCTACCAAAAGAGCACTGTTGGCATTCTCCCCGTCTCTTGCATAATGGCTCATGCCGTTGGTCACAAGACCACCTTCTTCGGAGGCCGCCGCAACCACTTGACCACCCGGACACATACAAAAGGTATAAACCCCGTCTCCGTTTTGAAGACGAGTCACCAATTTATAATCTGCCGCACCAATTTGAGGAACTGTTCTTCCAAACTGTGCCAAATCAATCTTTTTTTGCAAATGTTCAATTCTCACACCCACAGAAAATGGCTTTTTCTCTAGCATCAGACCGCTATCATAAAGCATAGTAAAGGTATCCCGAGCACTGTGCCCTATGGCAAGAATCAGGCAGTCTGTCTGAAGCTCCTGTTTGTTTCCCTGGTGCTCAAAAGTCACGCCTTGTAATTTTCCGCCTTCTATTTGCAACCCCGTCAACTTACTTTCAAACAGCACCTCGCCCCCAAGAGAAATCACTTCTTGACGAAGATGTTTCACCATAATTTCCAGTCGGTCAGTACCGATATGGGGCTTATTTTGCCACAAAATTTCCTCCGGTGCACCAAACCGCACCATGCTGTTTAAAATATGACGGGAAAAGGGGCTTTTAATGCCCGTTGTCAGCTTTCCGTCTGAAAAAGTACCGGCACCTCCCTCACCAAACTGCACATTGGATTCAGGTTGCAGACCACCGCCATTCCAAAAGCTTTGAATATCCTGTTTTCTCTGCTCCACCCTTTTGCCCCGCTCCAATACGATGGGTCTTGCCCCCGCCTGTGCCAGAGTCAACGCCGCAAACATTCCCGCTGGACCAAACCCTGCCACAACAGGTCTCTTTTGCAATACAGAAATCGGAGGATAATAGGGTTTTTCCTCAACCCGACTCACCCCGGGCAGGGATAAAAACCGTTCTTCCTTGTCCACCGTAACATCAACAGAATACACAAATTTCAACTCTTCCTTTTTTCTGGCATCCACCGACCGTTTGGTAATCTGCAAAGAAAGAATATTGGTTTTCAGTTTCTTTTCCGTAAGGGTCCAAAGCTTTTCCGAAGGCTCATTCACACCCAAAGCAATGTTTGAAAGTCTAAGCATTTGCCGCCTCCTGACCAAGTCGGATCGTAGCCATG
>JAZNYR010000083.1:0-2904 GCA_045594525.1 Clostridia bacterium
GGACAAGAGTCGAACTTGCACGACCTAAACGGTCACTACCCCCTCAAAGTAGCGTGTCTGCCAATTCCACCACTCCTGCATGTACCAGAAATAGTATATCAGCATTTCGCCAATTTGTCAAGTCCCTTTTGCAATTTTTTATAAAGTTTCCGAAAACTGCAATGCAAAAATCCGTTCCAATACAACTTTAATGTTGGATAACATTCTGTCTGCATCCTGTACAGCGGCTTTTCGGAAGGTGAGGCAGGGCTTATTGCCTGCTGAAAACAGCAATTTGTATTCTGCTATCACCTGACTCAGTGTCTTCATAAGCTCCGGTGAAATTTCCTGCCAATAGAAGTTCAGGTTTTCCCCGTTCTGGCGGATTTCGGTAATTCCGATTTTGCCTGCTGTATTTTTCACAAGGGCAACCTCTAAAAGATTCAGCACGCAAGCGGGAGTATCTCCAAAACGGTCGCACAGCTCATCGGCTATCTCGTTATATTCCTCACGGGTTGCAATTTTGGCAATTCTGCGGTACAGTTCCATTCTTGTCTGTTCCCCTGCCACATAGGTTTTGGGAAGATAAGCATCAATCTGCAAATCAATTTGCACTTCTGTTTTTTCGTCCTCTACCTCTTCTCCGTTTCTGCGGCGGACTTCCTCTTCCAGCATATCACAGTATAACTCATAGCCAACCTGGTCCATGTGCCCGTGTTGTTGGGCACCCAGTACATTCCCCGCTCCTCTGATTTCCAAATCACGCAGGGCAATTTTAAAACCGGACCCAAACTCGGTAAAATCACGCAGAGCAATGAGCCGTTTTTGTGCCGCATCGTCCAGCACTTTATCCTTTTGATACATGAGATAGGCATAAGCCATTTTATCCGACCGCCCTACCCGTCCTCTCAACTGATACAACTGAGAAAGACCCAGGCAATCCGCATTCTCAATCAGAATGGTATTTACATTGGGAATATCCAGTCCCGTTTCAATAATGGTGGTGCAAACCAGAACATCAATTTCCCCTTCCGACACCGCCAGCATAATCTTTTCCAGTTCGCTCTCTTTCATTTTTCCGTGAGCAAATTCCACACGGGCAGAGGGAACCATTTTACTGATTTTGTTGGCAAGGGAAGAAATCCCTTCCACTCGGTTATAAAGATAATACACCTGCCCCCCTCGGGACAATTCCCGAACGATGGCATCCTGCACCACAGAATCATTATGCTCCATGACATAGGTCCGCACAGGATAACGGTCTCTGGGGGGTGTAGAAATCACACTGATGTCCCGAATCCCAATCATGGACATGTGAAGGGTTCTGGGAATGGGAGTGGCGGTCATGGTGAGCACATCCACATCCTGTTTCATTTCCTTTAACCGTTCCTTATGGGCAACCCCAAACCGTTGTTCCTCGTCCACAATCAACAGTCCCAAAGAGGGAAAATGCAAATCCTTCTGTAAAATTCGGTGAGTGCCAATGACAATATCCACCTGCCCTTGCTCCAGCCGTTTTAATATTTCCCGTTGTTCCTTTTGGGTACGGAATCTTGACAGCATTTCCACACGGATGGCAAAGGGCTCCATTCTCTTTTTAAAATTCTGATAATGTTGCAGTGCCAAAATGGTGGTGGGCGCAAGGTACGCCACCTGCTTATTATCCATCACACATTTAAAGGCGGCACGGATGGCAACCTCTGTTTTTCCGTAGCCCACATCGCCGCACAGCAGACGGTCCATGGGAACGGGCCGCTCCATATCCTTTTTGACATCGAGGATACACTTTGTCTGGTCCTCTGTTTCCGTATAAGGAAAAGCTTCTTCAAATTCCATCTGCCATGAGGTATCCTCCGAAAAAGCATACCCCTCCATAGTTTGTCGGGCGGCATAAAGACGAATGAGTCCGTCTGCCAAATCCGCACAGCTGGCACGGACACGGCTTTTCACATTTTGCCACTCTTTGCCCCCCAGTTTATTCACCTTAAGGTTGGTTTTCGCTCCCACATATTTATGGAGCAAATCCAGCTGGGTTGCAGGGACATACAGCATATCCGTTCCGCCGTATCGGATTTTCAGATAATCCTTTGTCACGCCTCCCGCCGTTACCAGTTCCTGCCCCAAATATTGCCCGATCCCGTGATTGACATGAACCACATAATCACCGGGATTCAAATCGGTGGCAACATTCATAATTTTTTGCTGGTCCTTGGATTTTCGACTCTTTTTTCCTTGTTTTTTCTTATTCATATCACGGTCGCTGATGACCGCCAGTTTGATAGAAGGATACTCAAATCCGCCACTTAAACTACCCGTAGTCACTGTAAGGGAGGACGGTTCTTCTCGGGGATTTTCACAAAAAGAAACAGGCAGTCCGTCTGTCTTTAAATGGTCCGTTAAAGTCATTCCACGACTTCTGCTCCCCGCCAATAAAAGCACCCGATACCCTTGCCGTTGGTACAGCTGTAAATCTGTAGTCAGCAGGGTCATATTTCCGTTATAGGTGCTTTGGTTTTTACATTCCAGGGTGACCAGTTTTTTATAAGCAACCCCTGTATTGGTCTGTAATAAGGGACAAAAACTCATGACCATATGCTGATTCAACCGATGAATCAGACCTTCGTATTCTAAGGAATAGTCCCCGTCAACGCCCCCTAAATTCCCTTGCTCCATAAAAGCTGAAACGGTCTGGTGAATTTCCCACGACGCATTTTCCGCTTTTTCCCGTAAAGTGGCAGGGTCGTCAAGCAAAATGAGAGCATCACGGTCAAAATAATCGGTCAGCAAAGGAAGTTTATCGTAAAATAAGGGTAAATATTTATCGTCAGAGGGAAAATAGCCAACCTCCCGCAACCGTTCTGCATCCTTGGGGCAATAGGGCTCGATTTTCTTTGCCGCCTGTTCTGCCCGTTCCTTTGTGTAAAG
>JAZNYR010000084.1:0-5538 GCA_045594525.1 Clostridia bacterium
CACAATATCTACAGGGAACCCAGCATCTGCAATATCCAACGCCGTCTGAATCCCTGCGATACCGCCGCCGATGACCAAGGCTCTCTTGGTCACAGGGCTTTCACCGGGGGTCAGAGGAGCATTTAAGTTTACCTTTGCAACAGCAGCTTTTCCTAAGATAATGGCTTTTTCTGTTCCGATTTCCATATCCTTGTGGACCCAGGAGCATTGCTCACGGATGTTGGCAATTTCAACCATATAAGGGTTGATGCCTGCCGCTGTAGCTGTTTTACGGAAGGTTGCCTCATGCATTCTGGGAGAACAGGAACAGACAACGATTCCGGTCAGATTGTGCTCATGAATGGCATTTTTGATCATATCCTGACCTGCCTGAGAGCACATATATTGATAGTTTGTGGAAAAGACAACACCGGGCTCTGATTGCAGAGCGTCGGATACTGCCTGAACATCCACCGTGCCGGCAATGTTACTTCCGCACCAGCACACAAATACGCCAATTCTTTGCATTTTGTCTTTTCCTCCTTATTTCGTATATTTTCTGAACGCACTGACGATTGCCTGCTGGGGTAATTCTTCATTTAATTTAGCAGGTACATCATCTGCGGTCATGTGGTTTGCCCCTTGCTTGCGAATCACTTGCAGTCTGACCGCTTCTACCAGTTTGGCAGGTTCTACCCCTCTGGGGCAACGGTCGATGCAAGCAAAGCAGGACAAACATTGATACAAAGACGGGGAATGTAACAAAGGCTCAATATCCCCGGTTTCCACCATGTTCACAAACTGATGAGGATGGTATTCCATTTCATCAAAGGCAGGGCAGGTGGCGGTACATTTTCCGCAACGCATACACTTTTTAGGGTTTACGCCGCTGGAACGGATGATTTCATCTTGAAGATGCTTCATAGTATTATTCATTGTCATCCTCCTTTACACCAAGAGCTTCTGCCAGCAGTTCGGTCAGATAAACCACAGGAATATCCGTACCGTTTTGCTCTAAATTATATTTGCATAAGGGACAGGCGGTCACAATCATATCCGCGCCTCCCATTTTTGCACTTTCGGTCACATTACTGCTTCTCTTTTTGGCAGACTCGGGATTTTCCATTGCAATATAACCGCCGCAGCATTCGTTTCTGTAGGGATATACCACAACTTCAGCACCCAATGCACGAAGCAAATCTTCCATAATGGAAGGATTTTCAGGATCGTCCATCTTCATCACAGAGTTGGGACGAAGAAGCAAACAGCCGTAATAAGCACCGATTTTTTTATCCTTCAAAGGATTGACAACCGCTTCTTTGATCTTGTCAAACCCTACCGTGTCACGAAGGAGTTCCAGATAATGAAGCACTTTTGTTTCACCATTGTAGGATTCTTCTCCCAAATAATTGTTTACCTTGGAAGCAAATTCCGCATCGGTCTGCATAGCGTGATTGGTCTGCTTAATCACATTATGGCAAGCAGAACATACTGTCACCAAAGTCTGATTTCTGTTTCTTGCCGCAGATAACGCTCTTACGGAAGAAAGCTTGGTGGCAACTTCGTCACGAGTGGTGGTAAACACACCCCCGCAGCACTGCCAGTTTTCGATTTCTTCCAAGGTGATACCCAGCTTTTCTGCGCATTTTCTTGCATATTTGTCTAACTCCCGCGCCTTCGTTTTCAGCGTACAGCCGGGAAAATAAGCTACATTCATTGTTTTTCCTCCTATCAAACCATTTGTTCAGGATGGAACACTTCATCAAATTTCTCTGCAGTCAAAAAGCCCAGTTCAACACAAGCTTCTTTCAGAGAAATATTATCCTTAAATGCTTTTTTTGCTGTTTTTGCAGCATTTTCATATCCGATATAAGGATTGAGTGCTGTAACCAGCATCAAAGAATTATGCAAATTATGATGCATCTTTTCCTTGTTTGCTTTGATGCCTACTGCGCAGTTCTTATTAAAGGAAAGAATTGCTTCTGCGAGCAGTCTTCCTGACTGCAGGAAATTATAAATACAAACAGGCATAAAGACATTCAACTCAAAGTTCCCCTGAGATGCTGCCATTCCAACAGCCACATCATTTCCCATAACCTGAACCGCAACCATGGTAACCGCCTCACACTGGGTGGGGTTTACCTTACCGGGCATAATGGAAGAGCCGGGTTCGTTTTCGGGAATGAAAATTTCACCAAGACCGTCTCTGGGACCGCTTGCCAACCAGCGAACATCGTTGGCAATCTTCATCATGTCGCAAGCCACTGCCTTAATGGCACCGTGAGCAAATACCAGTTCATCCTTGGAAGTCAAAGCATGGAATTTATTGGGTGCAGTCACAAAGGTTTTTCCTGTTAATACAGAAACCTTTTCTGCCACCGTTTCTCCAAATCCTTTGGGGGCATTCAGACCCGTTCCAACGGCTGTTCCGCCCAGTGCCAGCTCCCGCAAGGGGTCAATGGATCTTTTCAGCAATTCTACATCCCGTTCAAGGCTTGAACGCCATCCGCTGATTTCCTGGCTGAAGGTAATGGGGGTTGCGTCCTGCAAGTGAGTTCTTCCGCTTTTTACAATTCCTTCATTTTCTTCTTCTAAACGCTTGAAGGTTGCAATTAAGGTTTCACAAGCAGGAATCAGTTTATCCTCCAGCATCAACACTGCCGCAATGTGCATTGCAGTGGGGAATGTGTCATTGGAGGACTGGCTCATGTTAACATCATCGTTGGGATGAAGGAGCTTTTCTCCCGCAATCTGATTTCCACGGTTTGCAATGACTTCGTTGGTATTCATGTTAGACTGAGTACCGGAACCCGTCTGCCATACTACCAAAGGAAATTGGTCATTTAATTTTCCTGCGATAATTTCATCACAGGCTCCGCTGATGGCGGAAAGTTTTTCATCTGTCATTTTTTCACTGCGCAGCACATTGTTTGCCTGTGCAGCCGCTTTTTTCAAAATACCGAATGCGTGAATAATTTCTGCCGGCATGGTTTCAATATTCACACCGATTTCAAAATTTTCATGGCTTCTCTGGGTTTGTGCCGCCCACAGCTTATCAGCAGGAACTTTTACTTCACCCATGGAGTCATGTTCAATACGATATTCCATTATTTCTTCCTCCTCAGATGGTAACATTGTTGATAATTTCTTTCAGCTTATCTGCACTGTTCTGCAATGCCTTGATTTCTTCATCGTTCAAGGGCAACATTACCTTGCTGCGGATTCCCATATTACCAACTGTATTCAGAGTACTTAAGCACACATCGTCAACCCCGTATTCCCCGTGCATCATGGTAGAAACGGTCAGGGTGCTGTCCACTCTGTTTAACAAACATTTACAGATATGGCAAACAGAAATGGAAACTGCATAGAAGGTTGCACCCTTTCTTTCGATAACCCGTGCTCCGGATTTCTTTACATATTCTTCTACTTCAGCATAACTGAGCTGGGGCATCATTTTGTTGCCGGTAAAGGAATTGTGACATCTTTCAATGGGCACATTGGAGATATTGGTCAAAGACCAGGGAATGAATGCAGAATCCCCGTGTTCACCCAATACATAAGCATGCACATTGCTCTGGCTGATCGAATAGTATTCAGACAGTCTTGCACGAAGTCTTGCAGTATCCAAAGCAGTACCGGAGCCGATAATCCGTTCTTCGGGAATACCGGATCTCTTCGTAAATACATAAGTGAGAATATCAACAGGATTGCTCACCAACAGATACACCGCATCAGGTGCATAACGGGTGATTTCCGGAATGATACTCTTTAAAATATCAATATTGGTTTGTGCCAGTTCCAAACGGGACTGACCGGGTCTTCTTGCAACACCGGAGGTAATGATTACGATATCCGAGCCTGCAGCATCCGAATAACTTCCTGCATAAACGGAGCAAGGATTACAAAAAGCGACCCCCTGTCTGATATCCAGCGCTTCTCCCAATGCTTTTTCATTGTTGATGTCGATCATTACGATTTCGGAGGCGATTCCGGAAACTGTCAGCGTATATGCGATAGTGGATCCTACACTCCCTGTTCCAATAATAGTAATCTTATTCATACAAACATACTTCCTTTCAAAAATTTTTTTATTTTATTATGGATGCACCCTGCATCCTTTGGATTCAGATTTTTGCCAGCACTTCCTCGTTGAAGAAGGCTTCTGTGGTTTCAGGGGTTACAGAATGGATTTCGCCGTCAACAGAAACGCTGACCCCGTTTTTGCACCGTCCCATACAAAAGGCTCCTGCCAGTTCCACCTTTTCTTCTACCTTGTTGCTTGCAATCAGTTGCTGTAACTGATCCACAATCTGTTCGGACCCCTTTAAATGGCAGGCACTTCCGATGCATACTGTGATTTTCATTTGTTTATCATGCCCTTTCTGTCTTGATATTGTTAGTTTTTTAACAAGCTTGGGCGAGTCTTACACCCATCCTCAATTATTATAACATATCAATATTCAAATTTCAACTAATTTTTCCTCATTCCCTTATTTTTCTGCCAAATTCACAAATTCACATTCAATAATTGGAAATTTCTATGCGGTTTGTTACTATTTTAACAAAACTTTTCAATACAAAAAAGAAAAGGCTTATGAGGTACATTGTTCAGGACAAGTTTAAAAGGCTCTCGCAAAGTTACGAGAGCCTTTTATCGTTATAGAAGCAATCTTTTCCCCATCTTATCACATTTGTATCAATGTATTCCCATATCTTTTGATAATCCTTTTCGCAACGAATAATGTGGTCGTGATATGACCTTTGCCATATAGAATTACCAATTTCTTTTGTAACCATCGTTTTAAAGGAACGAATTATGGTTTCAATATTCTTTGTAGGGGACGATGCCCTCATCGTCCCGTGAAGAAATATAATTAAATGAATATGATTTGGCATTATCACATATTTATTGACTAATACATTTTCGTATTTAATGTTTATGTTGTTGATATATTTATCACATATTAAACCATAATTTGATAAATGATTTTTCGGGACGATGTAGGCATCGTCCCCTACGATTATTTTAGACAACAACTGTTTTCTGTCTTTTACACATATCGTTATAAAATATGCTCCGGGTGTTGAATAATCATATCCTTGTAATCTTGTCGGTTTTCGTTTTGGTAGATTCATATTATCTGTCATAGCTTTTGGGCGTCCCTATTAGTCCAATAATGTAATCCGCAGAAACATTATACAATTTACATAAAATAGCTAAATCTTCTATTTTCAATTCTGCTCTGCCTGCTTCAATATGGTTATATCCCTGTTGAGATTTTTGTAATATTGTACCTATATATGATTGTGTATAGTCGTTATCTTCTCTCAAATTTTTTATCCTTGTCCTATAATCCATAACATCAACACTCCTAATTTGATATTCTAAAAAAAGAATATCATACTCATAAATTGAGTATTGACTTTTACTCAAAGATTGAGTATAATTATCTCATAAATAAAAATCAGGAGGTAAAACATAATGAAAAAAACGGTTAGCCTATTTGTCATTTTAGCGATTCTTATTTTCCTATTTTCCGGATGTGGTGTTAGCAA
>JAZNYR010000085.1:0-5115 GCA_045594525.1 Clostridia bacterium
CTTCCCCTTATGCTGAGTGAGGATAACCGAAATGCTTATGAAATGGAGTATACTGAAGATGTTTCAGAGCTTGCCACGGCAGGTTGGTACGGTCGGGAGATTGTTGCTCGGGGAGATTACAATCCGATAGAAAATAAGCCACCCTTAAAAGACGGTATGCCTGAAAATTTTGGAAAATATTATCAGGTAACCCATAGCGGATCCCGATTTGGGCTGACAATGAAGGAAGGAGATTACCTTCTCTGCGACTCTCAGGCAGGGACCTGGAGAATTGTAGATGATGAAGAAATTCAGAAGCTTGATTGTATCTGGCTGAAACTTATGGGAGACTCCTCTGTAACAGGGATTTATCGTTGGGATGAAATTCTTTCTGCTCAGACCGAAAGTGAAGCACAGGATGAGCTTACTAAGAAAAAAAGAACCCAAGATATTTCTTTGGTTACCCGCGATCTGGAATATGGAAATGATTACCAACTGGGAGATGTAATGCGGGTGCAAAAAACGGCAGGTGGTGTACGCTTTACTCAAAAAAAACGAGTTGTTGCAGTAAACATTTGGTACGAACAGGGAAATTCAGGTCAACAGCCGGAATTTTCCGAACAATAATGGAGGTAGAATATGGGAATAGTAATGGATTTTGCAGATAATGTAACTTACGGTGCATCGGATTTGAATTCCTTGCGCTGTGCCCTTGCGACAAAGGGGGTATTGCCTGAGGCAGCTTCTTCTTGCAAGGTAATATTGGGAGAACAGGATGGGATAGTAAAAATTTGCGCCGGACAGGCTCTTTTTTCGGACGGTTCCAGATGTTGTATTGATGAAAATGGAACAACCCTTACAGTAACGGATACCTGTTATGTGTATTTGAAAAAACAGGAAAACAATGTTGCTGTTATGTCTTCGGCAGCTCTTCCGACAGGAGGAGATACGGTTTTACTTGCTCAGGCGACAGTTGCTTCCTCAGGAATTACTCTTACTGATATGAGAGAATATACAGTGCTTAAAATTCCTTCCTGTACAGTAAACACCTATGACGATTTCATTCTAAAAAAAAACTTTAATGATGCAGCTGTAAAAAGTTATGATTCTACCGCCTCCCTGACTTCCGGTAAATGGTGTAAGGTGCATGAGTTTGATGTGAGCAATCAAAATTACAAATATGTTTGTGTATTTGATAATGCAGAGAAGGTTTATAATAAAAAGTTTTTGGCTTGGGGCAATATTGCCAAAAAAAAATACTGGACAGCACATATTTCTGGTGAGACAATTGGGTTAGAATACGGTATCGATGAAGTGATACTGTATGATGGTTCTTCTACTACCAGACGCATTCGTTTTATAAAGAACGGTTCTAAAATAGAACTTTATTATTTGAGCACGACAAACGATCCGGAATATAGTTTTGATGCACAAATCTTTTTTTCGTAAAGGAGAGTGGGAAAATGGCAAGATATGAAGCAAAACTTGATATTGGCGGCGAATTTGAAGCAAGCTTTTCTCTACCCCTATTTACCGGTGATTCGGGGAACAGCGTTGCTCTGGAATTTTATAATCGGGGAAAGCCGTATGATATGAGTGGTGCCGTCATTTATGCCAGAAGGGGGGATGGAACCGTTCTGGCAACCTCAGGAGTAACAGAAGGGAACAAGGCGGAGTTTACCTTATATAATAATATGTATGTTTATCCAGGAGAACTTCAGGTACAGGTATCTATAGTGGATGTTTATGGGAATTTTCTAACCAGCGGGGTGCTGTATTTTACAGTACAGGAAGGATTTTCCGGACAATCCGAGGGAGAGGGAAGTAATGATTTTTGTGAACTGACTTCCCTGATTCGTCAAGTTGGAGAGGGACTGGGACATATAGAACGGGCTGAGCAGGCTGCCAACGAGATTGAAGCCGCATTGGCGAATAGGATCATTGACGATGTATTAGACGGAGAATCGGAAAATCCCGTTCAAAACAAAGTACTGGCACCGATTATATGGGGAATGAATCAAGATATAGAACAAAACATACAGAGTATTTCAAACTTTTATAACAGATTAGACAACATGGTAATTGATGATGCTTTGTCGGATACATCAGAAAATCCGGTCATGAATTGTGTTTTGAACCGTATTCTTCGTTCAATTCAGGAAGAAGCGGATGAAAACCACATGAATATAGCTTCCTTACAGAACAAAATCGGTTACCTTGATACTGATTTAACCTTTGGAAAGTTCAATACTGTAGTTGATGCTTTAAATGTTTTGTGTGACAAAATCGGGACCATAGATAGTTTAACATTCGGAAATTACAACAGTGTAGCTGAAGCTTTGGATTGGCTGTACGATAATTCTATGGGGATGCAACAATATTTATTAGACAAAATTGCTGATTCTTACACATCTATGAAAAATTATGTAGACGAACAAATCGGTGACATATCAACAGTCTTAACCGAAATCGAAGCATTGCAAAATTCATACATAGGCGGTGATAGTGTATGAGCATTGCGGAACAATTAACAACCATTGCCGAGAATGTTCCAAAGGTGTATGAAGCGGGGAAAAAATCGGAGTATGATAAGTTTTGGGATGCTTTTCAGAATAACGGAAACAAAACCAATTACTATGTTGCATTTTATGGTCCGTCCTGGAACAATGATAATTTCAAACCAAAGTATCTCATTAAACCTTCTTCTTTAAATAGTGCCTTTGCTTCTTGTGGAATAAGCGGGGACTTAACCGGATTGTGCGAGTTGGATACCAGTAATTGTACAAATTTTTCTTCTGCTTTTAATGGTTGCACAGGTATTACGAGGGTTGGCGTGATAGATTGCAGAAAGGCAAGCGGAAATGTACAACCATTTAAAGGTTGTACAGCATTGGAAACGATAGATAAAATAATCTTGAAAAGTGACGGCACACATGGATTGACAACATTGACAGACTGTACTTCTCTTATGAATATAACGATTGAGGGGGTTCAAGGTGTTAGTTGTGATGTTAGTTCGTGTCCTTTAATCTATGATTCCATCATGAGCATTATCAATGCTTTGAAAGATTATTCGGGAAGTGGAACAACCTATACATTAACACTTGGAACAACCAATCTTGCAAAATTAACCGACGCAGAAAAAGCAATCGCAACGGAGAAAGGGTGGACTTTGGCATGAATGTAACAAATATTGAATTGATTAAACTGACTCCTTCTGACGGAATGGTTCTGACAAACGGGGAAACCTTTAGCGAGGAAATCTATTTGGGTGTCAATGACAGCAAAGAGAATTGGTATGAGATTACCAAAAAAGAAGCGGAAGAAAGAATGAGGGAGGATGAGGCGGATGGACTTACATGAAAGAGTACAAGCTCTGGAACATGATATTCCGAAAATGAGAGAACGGCTTTCTGCATTGGAGCAGGACGAAAAATCTGTACATAGAAGGTTAGGGAACCTAGAACAGCTGACAGAAAGTGTTCATGTTATCGCAACAGAAATTAAAGCAATGCGGGGAGATTTGAGTCAATTTAAAGAGGAACTGAATACATTAAGAAGTAGGCCGGCAAAACGGATGGAGTTGGTGATTACAGCTTTCATTTCATCTGTGGTAACCGGCTTGGTGAGTATGGCGTTAAGGGGGTTTTAATATGAGTCACGGAACGATTGTAAGAACAATTGTACTGATTTTGGCAATTTTAAATCAGCTTTTGACTTCATGGGGGAAAAACCCCTTACCTTGGTCAGAGGAAGAATTATACGAGGGCGTAAGTGCAGGGATTACTGCGCTTTCTGCTCTGATTTCCTGGTGGAAAAATAATTCCATAACCCGGGAGGCGCAGCTTGCCGATGAGTATTTAAAAAAATTAAAGGCTGGTCGATAACATGAAAGTGATAAAACAATTGGTACCAGAATCGAAATGGTCAATCAAATGTCCCTACGAAATGGTTCCTGAATTTGTGGTGGTGCACAATACTGCAAACGATGCTTCAGCCCGAAACGAAATTGCCTATATGAACAGCAATGGAGAGTCCACTTCCTTTCATTATGCAGTAGATGATGTTGAGGCGGTTCAGGGAATTTTGGAATCCAGAACCGCATGGCATGCGGGAGACGGCGCGGGAGAGGGGAATCTCAAAGGAATCGGCATTGAAATTTGCTACAGCTTATCCGGAGGAACACGATTTGAAAAGGCAGAGGACAATGCAGCAAACTTGATTGCAGATATTCTGACCCGTTACGGGTGGGATATTTCCCGTGTGAGAAAGCACCAGGATTTTTCGGGAAAGTATTGCCCTCACAGAACGCTGGATTTGGGCTGGGAACGGTTTTTAAACAAAATTAAAGACAGATTGGGAGGACTTACCATGACTCAATACGAGGAATTAAATGAAAGATTGAAACAAATCGAAAACAAGATGATTTACAATTATATTGACAGCAATATGCCTTCGTGGGCAAGACCGACCATTCAAAAACTGGTAGATCTTGGCTTGCTTCAGGGTGACGAGGAAGGAAGTCTTGGTCTGACTGAGGAAATGCTGCGGATTTATGTCACCAATGACAGAGCGGGATTGTACGACAAATAATAATCGCCCACAGGATGTTTTCATCCTGTGGGCATTGTTTGTTATTTTTTGCTCACTTTTGAAATATCATAGGGTGTAATCTGATATACATAGTAATTGAGCCAGTTGGTATAGAGAAGGTTTGCATGAGAACGCCAAGTGACTTTGGGTTTTTTCTTGGGGTTGTCATCGGGGAAATAGTTTTTGGGGACCTTGATGTCCAGTCCCTTTTCCACATCACGGAAATATTCTTCTGCCAAAGTCATGGGGTCATATTCGGAGTGGCCTGTGACAAAAAACTGTTTTCCGCCCTTGCTTGCGGCGATATAGACTCCTGCCTCCTCCGATTCTGCCAGGATAGACAGGTTTTCGTTTTGGGCAATCAGCTCTCTATCCACTCCCGTATGGCGGGAATGGGGGGCATAGAAGGTATCATCAAAACCGCGAACCAGTTTGGAGCGGGGTTTTAGTACCTTGTGCTTAAAAATACCAAACATTTTTTCCGGTAACGGATGTTTATCAATGCCGTAATGATAATAAAGTGCCGCCTGGGCACCCCAGCAG
>JAZNYR010000086.1:0-6273 GCA_045594525.1 Clostridia bacterium
CTTTGAAATTGAAAGCGTCATCATGGAGCTTCCTTATGTGTTGGAATGTGCGGTTACTGCTGCGCCCGATGAAATCCGCGGTCAGGTAGTAAAGGCAACCATTGTGCTTACAAAGGGAACTGCGGGAACAGATGAACTGAAAAAGGAAATTCAGACTTATGTAAAAACCCATACCGCACCTTATAAATATCCCAGAATTGTGGAATTTACCGAAGAACTTCCCAAAACCATCAGCGGTAAAATCAGACGCGTTGAATTGAGAGAGCAGGATCAATAATTGGGTGTAGCAAAAGCGCACACAAAATAAAACGGGCTATAGCATTTCGCTATAGCCCGTTTTTGTATCTGATGGTGTATTATTTATTGAGTTTTCTTTGAATCAGTTTCACAACTTCCATAATTGGCAGGATGAGGAATGCCAGAATGACTGCAACGGCATATTCTGCAATGGAAATCACTTCAAATCCAAAAGCTTTTGACAGGAAGGGAACATAAATCACCACAGTGGTGGCAATCAGTGAAAGGATTGCCGCTCCCCACAAGAATTTGTTCTGATTTTTCATGGTAAAGACAGAATCCCGTCTGGAACGCATATTAAAGGAATGAACAATTTCCACCAAAGAAAGAGTCAAAAATGCCATTGTCATACCGTCAGGACTGTCGGTGATTTCCCATACACCTGATTCCATATAGTGACCGATGAAGTAGGAAGCGAGGGTCAATACGGTGACAACAACGCCCTGTAATGCAACATCAAATCCCATACCGCCGGCAAAAATACCGTCTTTGGCATTTCTGGGTTCGCGTTTCATAATATTACGCTCGCCTTTTTCCATTCCCAATGCAAGAGCAGGGAAACAGTCGGTAATCAGGTTAATCCACAGCAGATGAACAGGTTTTAAAATGGTAAAGCTCATGAGCGTGGAGAAGAAAATGGACAGCACTTCTGCCAGATTGGAGGACAGAAGGAACTGAATGGATTTACGGATGTTATCATAAATCCGTCTGCCTTCTTCTACTGCAGATACAATGGTCGCAAAGTTATCGTCTGCCAGTACCATATCCGCAACATTTTTGGTAACATCAGTACCGGTAATTCCCATACCAACGCCAATATCGGCACTTTTGATGGAGGGCGCATCGTTCACGCCGTCACCCGTCATAGCGGTAATTTTTCCTAACGACTTCCATGCTTTTACAATCCTTACCTTGTGTTCAGGTTGAACACGGGCATATACGGAATAGGTTTCGATATTTTGTGCCAGTTCTTCGTCAGACAAATCATTTAACTGGGAACCGGTAATTGCCAGATGACCTTCTTCTAAAATTCCCAGCTGTTTTGCAATTGCAACAGCTGTATCTTTATGGTCACCCGTAATCATAATGGGGCGGATGCCTGCACTTTTACATTCAATAATGGCATCTTTCACTTCAGGACGGATGGGGTCAATCATACCGGACAATCCCACATAGCACAAATCCTGCTCTAAATCTTCTGCTTCAAAAGAGGAGGGGGAAGTACTCCAATCTCTTTTGGCGGCACAAAGAACACGCAGTGCCTGATCTGCCATTTTCTTATTGGCGGTTAAGATTTCCCGGCGAAGGTCTTCGGTCATAGGAATGACTTCACTGCCATTCCAATAGGTAGTGCACCGTTTTAAAACTTCATCAGGAGCACCTTTGGTAAACTGGGTGATGGTGTCATTCTTCTGACAAACAACTGACATCATTTTACGGGAGGAATCAAAGGGTGCCTCGCCAATTCTTTTGTATTCGGCTTCCGTACTTGTCAGGTTCAGAGTAGTTGCATCGTTTACCAAAGCACATTCGGTAGGTTCACCCACAGCCTGACCGCTGTCTGCATCTCTTTTTGCGTCACTGCAAAGGGACATAGCAAGAGCAGTGAGGGTTACATCTTTAGAGGAGTGGTCCACAACGGTCATTTTGTTCTGGGTGAGAGTTCCTGTTTTGTCAGAACAGATAATCTGGGTACAGCCTAAGGTTTCAACTGCGGTCAACCGACGGATAACCGCATTTCTGCGGGACATATTGGTAACCCCGATGGACAGTACAATGGTTACAACTGCCGCCAATCCTTCCGGAATTGCTGCAACTGCCAAGCTGACTGCAATCATAAAGGTATCCAGCATTCCTGCCCCTGTAATGTTGGGATAGGAGCGAAGGGTATCAAATGCAAACATAAAAATACAGATACCGATTACCAAAAAGCTTAAGATTTTACTCAGCTGATTCAACCGTTTTTGTAAGGGTGTTTCTTCATCTTTGGCGTTGGTAAGGGCATCGGCAATTTTACCCATTTCTGTATCCATACCTGTTGCGGTAATCACAGCACTTCCTCTGCCGTAAACAACGGTACTTCCCATGTAAACCATGTTTTTACGGTCCCCCAAGGGAACATCTTTTTCCTGATTTAAAGTAAGCAGATTTACAATTTTATTAACAGGAACCGATTCTCCCGTTAAAGCCGCTTCTTCAATCTTCATGCTGGCGGATTCCAAAATTCTGGCATCAGCAGGAACAGCATCGCCGGCTTCTAAAATAATCACATCTCCCGGTACCAGTTCTTCGCTTTTGACTGTCATTTGCTTTCCGTCACGAAGGACTTTTGAGGTAGCGGCGGCAATTTCCTGTAAGGCTTCAATTGCCTTTTCTGCTTTGTTTTCCTGGAACACACCCAGTACTGCGTTAATGATAACAACTGCCATGATAATAACCACATCTGCTAAAGATTCTCCCGAATAAACCGAAGTAATTCCAGAAATGATGGCAGCACCGATTAAAATTAAAATCATGGGGTCGGACAGTTCTTTTAAAAACCGTTGCAACAGCGTAACCTTTTTGCCTTCTGCCAGTTTGTTGGGTCCCTTTTGTGCTAACCGCTTAGCGGCTTCCGTTGAAGAAAGACCCTGCTCTGAACTGTTCTGTTGTGCCAAAACCTCAGAGGATTCCATTAAATATTCTTTCATGATTCAACCTCCTGTTTGTTTATCAGAAATGTCTGAAAAAATCTGTGTGTTCCAACAGAATTTTCAAACCCATTCCAATCAAAATAATTCCTCCTGCCAATTCTGCCTTGGACTTGAATTTCATTCCGAAAATACTGCCGATTTTTACCCCTGCAACCCCAAAGAGAAAGGTGATAATTCCGATAAAGGAAACGGCAGGAATGATTTGAACCTGCAAAAATGCAAAGGTAACACCAACCGCCAGCGCATCAATGCTGGTGGCAATGGCGAGTGGCAGCATGGTGCGGGGAGAAAAGGAGGTGTTCAAACATTCCGCCTCGTCTCTGGATTCCCGAATCATACTGATACCGATCAACGACAAAAGAAGAAAGGCAAGCCAATGGTCAATCCCTGTAATCAGAGAACTGAATTGTTTTCCTAAAATGTAACCGATGAAGGGCATCAAGCCTTGAAATCCGCCAAAATATAACCCGCACAGCATACAGTGTTGCCACTTTGTTTTTCCAACGGAAAGACCCTTGCAAATGGCTACCGCAAAAGCATCCATAGAAAGACCCACTGCTAAAATGAATAGCTCTAAAAGACCCATAGCAAACCTCCTTTTAAAGGAAAAAAGACCTATCTGCTTATGTGACAGATAAGTCTCGTCATTTAATACAAAGCCAGGAACCTGTTGCTCCATGATGTTGGCTAAGTCACGCCACCTCGGACGCTGACTACTCCCTTATAAAAATCATTTTATTCATTGTATCATAGAAATATTTTCCTGTCAAGGAGAAATTTATTTTTCCTTATGTTATAATTTCCCAAGTTGGATATTTTATGAAAAAATTAAGAAAAAACCTCTCTTAACATAAATTTCTTATAAAAAGATTGGAAATAAGCATTGAAATTGTTGAATAAATATGGTAAAATAAAAGGTAAAGTGTTAGGAGGCGTGTAAGTTGAAACGAATTTGTGTCTTATTCGGCGGTATGTCTGAGGAGTATGATGTATCCTGTGTATCGGCAAGTTATGTTGCGGAAGAACTGGACCCGTCGAAATATGAAGTGATAAAGTTAGGAATTACAAAAGAGGGTGAATGGAAGCTGTTTTTGGGCAGTACCCAGGAAATGCGTGATCATGTATGGGAACAGGGAGATTGTGTTCCTTGCATTCTTTCTCCTGACAGAAAGAAAAGTGGGTTATTGGTAGAGAAAGAAACGGGAATCGAAAGAATTTCTGTAGATGTACTGTTTCCCGTGCTTCACGGTGCTTACGGGGAAGACGGCTGTATTCAAGGATTATTCCGAATGAGCGGAATCCCTTTTGTGGGATGTTCTGTTGCCGCATCTGCCCTTGGAATGGATAAAGCACTTTCTAAAATGGTGTTTGATACAGCGGGAATCGCTCAAGCAAAATGGGTGTTGTTTGATGATATTACTATGGAAAATCCTGTGGATGCCGCAATCCGTGCGGAAGGGGAATTATCCTATCCCATGTTTGTAAAACCTGCATGTACCGGTTCCTCTATCGGCATTACCAAAGCCCATGATAGAGAAGAATTGTTGACAGCGTTCCAAGTTGCCGCAAAGGTGGATGTGAAAGTGTTGGTAGAAGAAACCATTGTAGGCAGAGAACTGGAATGCGCCGCTATGGGAAATGGTGTTCCCAAAACTTCCTGTGTAGGGGAAGTGCTGTCCGCCGGGGAATTTTATGATTATGAATCCAAGTACTTTGATGAAGGCTCCAAAACGGTCATTCCTGCCTCTTTAACAAAAGAAGAATCGGATAAAATCCGTGAGGCGGCTTCAAAAGCTTATCGGGCACTTGGTTGCCGTGGATTGTCCCGCTGTGATTTTTTCCTGACAGCAGACGGAACGGTTTACATCAACGAAATCAATACTCTGCCAGGATTTACGCAAATCAGTATGTTTACAAAACTGTGGATGGCAGAAGGATATACTTATTCTCAATTGCTGGATGAGCTCATCAGCTATGCAGTTTGTTAAGGAGAGAGAAGATGGATCAAGGTTATATCGGCGTGTTTGACTCGGGCCTTGGCGGTCTGACGGCGGTGCGGGAACTAAAGCGTGTCCTGCCCAAAGAAAACATCATTTATTTCGGCGATACCGGTCGTGTGCCTTACGGGACACGGTCTGATGCTACCATCATTAAATATACCCGTCAGGATATTAACTTTTTAAAACGGTTTGATGTGAAAATGATTTTGGTTGCCTGCGGAACGGTAAGCTCTGTGGGATTGCCTGTTTTGAAAAAGGAATATCCCGGACTTCCTTTGGTGGGAGTCGTGGAAGCGGCATCCCGTGCAGCGGTGAAGGCGACAAAAAATGGCAAGGTCGCTATTTTAGGTACAAACGGTACCATCCGAAGCGGCTCCTATCAGGCTGAAATACAAAAGATAAATCCCAAGATTTTGGCAATGGGAAAAGCCTGTCCCATGTTTGTTCCTTTGGTGGAAAATGGTTATACCGACTGTCAGGTTGCCCGTTTGATTGCAGAGGAATATCTGGAAGAAGTGATAAAATTTGGCGCCGATACGGTGATTTTAGGCTGTACTCATTATCCCTTGCTGAAAAAGGTCATCGGAGAAACGGTAGGGCAAGGGGTCACCTTGATTGATGTAGGAGCACAAGCGGCTCATTTGGTTGCAGAGGAGCTTGAAAAAAGAGAAATGCTGGCGGAAAATGACGGAACGGTTTCTTACTATGTCAGTGATAATGTGGATAATTTTGCCACTTTAGGAAGTTTGTTTTTGCAATGTAAAATCAAAGAACAGGTAGAGAAAATAGATATTGAAAGGTTTTGATTGCGGATGGAAAAAAAGATGTACTTAAAAATACTGGGAAACCGCACCCAGGACGGAGAAGAAGAAAAGGTGGAATTTGTGACCGAAGCACTGTTTCGCAGTGATGAGGAAGGATATTCTGTGGAATATAAAGAATCCGAAGTAACAGGAATGGAAGGAACGACGACTTTGATTCAGTTCCGCCCCAAGGAAATCTCCATTTCCCGTATGGGAACCAGCAATTCCCATTTGCGGTTTGAAGAAGGAAAAAAGCATGTTACCATGTATGAAACGGAAATGGGAATGCTTTCCATGGGCGTCAGTTCCAGTCATATTTCGGTGGAAATGGACGAAGCTGGCGGTCAGGCGGAATTTGATTACCACTTGGAAATCAACAGCATCCCTGCGTCGGACAATCATTTTTCTATGAAGGTTTGGGAGGTATAAACAATGAAGAGTAATCCGATTCAACAAGTAAAAGAAAAAATCAGTGCTATC
>JAZNYR010000087.1:0-6712 GCA_045594525.1 Clostridia bacterium
GCCCACTGCAGATTATAACCGCCGCAATCTCCGTCCACATCCAAAATTTCTCCGGCTGCATAGAGCCCCGGCAGTAATAAAGATTCCAGTGTTCCTGACTGAAACTCGTTTGTTTTCACGCCGCCCACCGTTACCTGGGCATTGTCCCAGGGCAATGTTCCTGTAATATTGAATTTCATTGCCTTAATTTCCTTTGCTAAAGCAGGTAAATCCACCATCTGGATAGAGTCAACCGGCACCCATGTTCTGTCGCATAAGCTTTGGGCAATCTGCTTATGAAACATTCCGGTAAACAGGTGCTCTCTATCCCTCTCCTGTAATATCCCCAACACATCCTTTTCATTGGGAAGCAAATCCAACTCTATTTCTATATTTCCTTTATAGGAAGTGGCAACGGAGGAACAGTTTAAAATCGGTATTCCGGACAACCCTGTATCGTTAAACTGGATTTCTCCCGTCTCGCTTCGGTACGCCTTTCCGTCCAAAAGCAAGGTTGTTTTTGCAAACACACGCACTCCACGAAGTCCCTTCATCTGTTCAGAAGGGCATTTTAACCCCACAAGTCCCGGATACAGTTTGGTCATGCGATGGCCCAAAGAAGCTAAAATATCGTAGCCGCTTCCGTTGGAACCATGGGCAGGAGAAGCCTTTCCGCCGGTTGCAATGATCAGCTTATCGCATACAAAAGTCTCATGTTTTCCTTGAATGACCAACCCCTCCGAACGAGGACGAACACTCTTTACCTCAAAATCTGTCATCGTTTTCACGCCCTGTCTGTCTGCCGCAATCCGCAACACATCCAACACAGCGGAAGCATGATTGGAAAGAGGGTAAATTCTCCCCTGCTCTGTTCTGACAAGCAACCCGATTTGGTAAAAAAATGTTAACATTTCCTCCAAGCCAACTCGGTCAAATATTCGAGAAATAAACTGCTCATCCCCTCTGTAGTGGGATAAATCCAGTTCTGTATTGGCAAGATTGCACCGACCGTTCCCGGTTGCCATAATCTTTTTGCCAACCCGATCCATCCGTTCCAGCATGGTAACCTGTGCCCCGTTTTTTGCCGCGGTAATTGCCGCTGCAAGACCTGCCGCACCGCCGCCGATTACTGCTACTCTTGCCATAATAACTCCTCCTTTTTTCATAATAAAGTAATGTAAAGCTTCCTTTTCACAGAAAGGTAACCCCTATGCCCTTTCCGTTATTTTTCGATGGTATAAAAAAAGGGCAACCAACGCTTCCAACTTTTTCGGCGCTTGTTACCCCTTTCACTCAATTTAAATTATTAACCCTTTACAGAACCTACAGTCAGACCCTGTACAAAGTATTTCTGGAAGAACGGGAAAACCAGAAGAATAGGTCCGACTGCCAAAACTGCCATAGCCATACGCATACTTTCCATGGGCAGATTTGATGTATCAATCGCCATACCGGTCAATTCCATGTTCTTAATAATTTGCTGCATGTCACGCAACATTGACTGCAACAAATATTGCAGCGGATACAGGTCTGCTTTTGTAATATACAGCATAGCAGGCGTCCATGAGTTCCAGTATCCCAACATCTGAAGCAAACCAATGGTTGCCAAAGCAGGTGTGGATAAAGGAACGATAATACTAATAAAAATCTTCATTTCACTTGCACCGTCAATGGTAGCAGATTCAATAATAGAAGAAGGAATCTGCTGGAAGAAGGTACGCATAATGAAAACATTCCATACATTAATCATACCGGGCAGAATCAAAGCCCAATAGGTATTTTGCACCTGCAGATATTGCGTCATCAAAATATAGCTGGGAACCATACCGCCGCCAAACAGCATTGTAAAGAACATATAAAATGTTACCTTGCTTCTGTAAGCGAAATCATATCTGGAAATGGTATATGCACACATTGCACCGATAATAGTAGCTACAATAGTACCGACTGCAGTAGAAATAATGGTAACCTTATAGGCGGTTAAAACATCTCTTGCACTGGTGAATATGTATTCGTAAGCACCCCAGTCCACTGTTTTCGGGATCAACTGATATCCGTAATTGACAATATCAACATTCGAAGTAAGGGAAATGGAAACCAATGTCCAAATAGGAACAATAAATACCAAGGACAAAATAATGAAAAAAGCATGAATTACTAACTTGCTGACTTTTTCTGATGTTCTGATTACCTGTGCCAAACTATTTCACCTTCCTCTCTTAATACAATGCATTTTCCGGATTGACTTTCTTTACAATCCAGTTTGTAAGTAATACCAAGCATAGTCCCACAATAGACTGAACCAAGCTAACCGCTGTGGACAAGCTCATACTACCGCTTTGCAATGCACGGAAAGTAAAGGTTTCAATAACATCGGTAGTAGGCAATACCAGTGACGAACCCATGGGCAACTGATAGAACATACCGAAGTCTGCGTTAAATATCTTACCTACTGCCATGATAGACAAAATGGTAATGGTAGGATACAAAAACGGCAAGGTAATATACCGTGTAATCTGAGGACGGGTTGCCCCTTCGATGGAAGCAGCCTCAAAGTATTCTGTATCAATTCCCATCAAACTTGCATAATATACCAGTGCACTCATACCAACGCCTTTCCATAGATTAGCAATCGGTATGACAAAAACCCATGGCGTCGGATCATTATACCAATCAAGGGGTGATTCCCAACCCAAGAACTGTTGACCCCACTGGTTCAGAAGACCGGACTTGGTGTTCAGGAAAGCATACACAACGTAAGCCGCTACAACCCAAGAAAGCAAATGAGGAATAAACATAGTAATCTGATAAAAACGAATCAGAATCTTATTGGATAATTCGTACAGAAGCAGAGCCAGAATAACCGCAACAACCACACCGGATACAATAAAAAATGCATTATATCCCAATGCATTACGGGTTACCCGCCATGCGTCAGAGGACTTGAAGAAGAATTTAAAGTTATTCAAACCTACCCAGTCACTTCCGAATATTCCTTTATCATATCTGAAGTTTTTAAACCCGATTATAATACCGACCATAGGCAGGTAGTTAAAAACCAAAAGATACAAAAGTGTTGGAAGACTGAGACAAAGCAAAGTCCAGTTCTTCTTAAAAATGTGCCATGCCGAATACCGTTTCGGTACATAATTTTCCGGCAAATTTAAATTTGCTGTTTGTTGAGTTGCCAACAAGTACACCTCCCATAATTTTGAAAAACCATAATTCTGTTTCAAATCGAAACTTCATTATTTTAAAATAAAAAACTATTTTAGATACCAGTAATATTATAGCATAATTTATTCACAGATAAAAAGGATATAGTTTTAACTTTTGTGATACGATTTTAACTTTTTCGGGCCAACTTTTCTCAAAACCGTCATTTTTTTGTCGAAATTGTTTAAAAAGAAGCGAAATATCTTCTGTCATATTTCACAAAAGCTACTCTGACCACTCTTGTCCTAAAACCGTACGGATATATTCCCGAGGCAAAAATCCCGTATATTCCTTAAAGAGTTTGGAAAAATACTTGGCATTTTTATATCCCACCAGCCTTGCCACTTCATATATTTTTCGTTTTCCGTGACGGAACATATCAATTGCCTTTTCCATTCTCATTCTGGTCAAAAACTTAGAGAAATTCTCTCCCGTTTTTTCCTTAAAAAACCGACTGAAATAAACGGGAGTTAAAAAGACACTTTCTGCCACTTCGTCCAAGGAAATATCATCCTGACAATGCTCGGAAATATACTGTTTTGCTTTTTGAATCACCACTTCGTCCGACCGATACAGATTTTTACGGAAGGCCTCTGCATATTCTGACAACAACAGCATCAGATTTTCCTTTAACTGATCCCGCCGTTCCACATCCTTCAGCATCTGAATCGTCCGATACCGCATCCGATCATCTCCGGGAAACATTTGCTGACAAATAATGGTTGCCATGTGAAATAAAAAGCGCGCCACATCTTTATCCGAAAAGGTAACTAACTCCTCTATGTAGCTCCCTGCAATCATTCTGGCGTCCGTCACCCGCGACTGACGCAAACACGAAACCATTTTACTGATATTATCCGTTTCGGTGGAAGTATTACGCCGAACCTGCAGGACCTCCTCCAGTTCACGGTTACCCCGCATCTGGTCGGCAAATTCAATCAGATTTGCAAAGGTTACAACAGGACGAATCAGCAACATCATACCAAACAAGGAAAAAACGGAAGCTGTATCCTTCCCTGCCTGATGCTCCAACTCTGTCTCAAATTCGCTTTGACTTAAGGCTTCGTTTGCAATCAGGATAAACCGACATCTTCCTTTTTCCGCCTCCACCAGCTGATAAGAAAATTTTCCGCTGTCATTCAGCAGATTTTTAATGGCGGTATATAGTGCATCCATACCATACTTCCAATTATTTTTAATATATTGTTCAAATTCCAAAATATGAATCTCGATTACCGCACAGGGAAAACGATAAATATCAATATCCAATTTCAGATGATTCAGTTTTTCCAGCAAATCATCTTTATTCAGATACTCCCCTGACACAAGGCTGCTGAAAAACTGCTCTCTTAAAATAGGAAGGAACTGATCGAAATTCAAGGAATTGATGTGCTGCAAACGAGCAATATTACGACGGTCAAGCTCTAATTTAATAGAGGAAACCGCATAAGAAAACTCATCCAGCCGAACCGGTTTTAACAAATAATACTGCACACCGTAATTAGAGGCACGCTTTGCATATTCCATTTCCCGATAATCGCAAAGCATCAGTATCTCCGGTCTTTTTTTCTGTCGGGACAGTTTTCGTATCAATTCCATTCCCAACTCCTGCCGCACCTGAGTATCTATAATTACCACATCTGTCCAGTCTCTGTCCAGATAGTCCAGCGCATCTTTCACAGCAGAAAAGGAGCCCACTGGAAAAAAATCCTCCGGCAACATAGAAGTCAGCGTTTGCACCGCTTCCTTGTCCTCCATAAAAAACATAATTTTATACATTTTTGTCCCTCCTGTTTACCAAGATGTAAGAAAGTATGCCGAACAGGCAAATAATGAAAAAGCTCATGGTATTGGATACCACACCCGAGGAAAGAGCCACCGTTCGTTCCATTCCAAGAAGGGTAAACCCTAAAGTCCAACCCGTTTCCACCATGCCAAACCCGCCGATGCCGTTGATGGGCAAAAAGGCAGCTGCACTGGCAAGGAAAGACGCTACCACCGTTTCAAAAAAGGAAACCTTTTGGGAAAAAGCCAGCACCACACCATGCATGGAGAAATAAACGAAAAACCACATCACAAGGCTTGTAAGCCCCATCACCAGAAAATTTTTGGGCGTTGCTACCGATTGGGTCAGCATAAAGCGAATCTGCTCTATTGCGTGATACAGCTTGTTCGGCAGTTTTTTTAACCAACGAGAACCGCGAGCAAGCAAGACGGGAGTCAGAAATACTGCCGATACCGTCAACACCAGAATCAAAAGCAGAATCCAGGGCGGAATCACATCCATATTTACAAAATAATTGCATACCAAAAAGGAAAGAATAATAATCACGCCGTCAAACAAGCGGATGAGCAGCAATACCGCTCCCCCTTCTCCGACAGATACACCTATCTTTTTTAATAAATACACCAGGGACAAATCCCCCACCTTAAAGGGAATGATTCTGCTGTAAAACTGGTGACGGAAACAAATTCGCTGGGTCTTGAAAAAACTGTGATTTCCGGAATTTCGGGTCAGATAATAAATGCGAAAAGCACGGGCAGGATAGGTAAGGCAATAGGAAAACGCCGCTGCCCCCATCCATTCCCAACGAACGGATTTCAAATACTCTGCCACTTCTTTAAAATCAACGGTTTTATAAAAGTAATAAAAGAATAATACTGTCACCAAAACAGATCCGGCAATTTTTGCCAGCTTATTTTTCATAGAATCACCTATTTTATCCCTATAGTCTCTACTAACATTATACTACATCTTTGAATGAAAGTAAAACCTTTTTTTGTTTTCCGAAAATTTTTTTAAAATTTTTTTAAAAAAGTATTGACATTTCCTTAAAGTCGTGCTATAATCTTTATTGTTGTTGCGGCGATAAACGAATCATCGGGCCACAACTACGAAGGATATGGCAGTAAGTCATGTCGTCGAATTGGGATCATGGCCCGGTAGTTCAGTTGGTTAGAACGCTAGCCTGTCACGCTAGAGGTCGAGGGTTCGAGCCCCTTCCGGGTCGCCATTTTTCTTTTTTTGTGTCTTCCAACCGGCACAGTATATTATGCCTCTGTAGCTCAGTCGGTAGAGCAAGGGACTGAAAATCCCTGTGTCGGCGGTTCGATTCCACCCGGAGGCACCATTTTACGATTAAAGTGTGCTTTGTGCACTTTATATACACAGGAAGACTTCTTCCTCTATGCGGGAGTGGCTCAGTGGTAGAGCGTCACCTTGCCAAGGTGAACGTCGCGGGTTCGAATCCCGTCTTCCGCTCCAAAAAAGACGCATAAAACCTTATGCGTCTTTTTCATCCTTATGGCGCCATAGCCAAGCGGTAAGGCAGAAGCCTGCAAAGCTTTTATGCCCCGGTTCAAATCCGGGTGGCGCCTCCAAAAATCGACAAGATTCGACAGAATCTTGTCGATTTTACTTATTACCTCTTCACTATTCACTATTCCCTAAAAAATACTTGTCGATTTTTGGAAAGTAATAAGTAATAGTGAATAAGGGAAACCTGTATAATAAAAA
>JAZNYR010000088.1:0-11280 GCA_045594525.1 Clostridia bacterium
TTGGCCTCCGACTTGGTGCAAAGGCTGCAGTCAGCAACTTTACCCAATGGCTGGCAGTACATATGTCCAAGGTTGGCATCCGTGTTAACGCCATTGCCCCCGGATTTTTTGTAACAGCACAGAACGAAGCTTTGTTGATTGATAAAAACGGCAATTACACCGACCGTTCCAAAAAGATTCTGTCCCAGACTCCCATGAATCGTTTCGGAAAAGCGGAAGAACTGATTGGTACCTTGCTGTATCTGGTGGATAATAAAGCATCCGGATTTGTAAACGGTATCGTGGTTCCCGTTGACGGCGGTTTCTCTGCCTATTCAGGGGTATAATCACAAATAAATCCATGCAGCTAAGGTTGCAATAATACTACAATTCCATACAAGAGAACAAGGGAAAGTAATGGAAACCATCACAGAGAGCAGGAAAACAGTGCCTTTTAACAGATGGATTCCGAATTGACTTTCCTTTTCTTGTTTTTGTTCAGAAAAATAAAGTCGGTGTGCTGCTTTTTGTGCCAGTAATTGTGCATAATCGGGGTCGGTGGGGTTTAACGATTGCATAAATTTCATTTGATTCACGCTCCTTTTCTTTCATTATAACCGATTGAGTGTGTCAAAAAACGGACAGTGTTGGAAAAAGGAAAAGTGGTTGACAAAACAAGCAAAAAGTACTATAATTTAGAGTGATGGTTTTTATGAGAAAATGTGAAATGGAGGTGGAAGAGGAAAATGGACTTGAAGGAAAACTATTTAAAACTGTATCCTAAAGAAAAAGAAATTCAGATTGCTTTTTGCCCTTATCGGGTTTGTCCCATTGGCGCTCATTCTGACCATCAGTACGGCATTGTATCGGGATTTGCCATTGATAAGGGGATTGAGATTGCCTATGTTCCCTCCGAGAACGGCGTTGTGGAATTGCAAAGTATGAATTTTGAAGGGAAAGTGCAGTTTCATATCCACGATGTCCCTCCCGTAAAGCAAAATGACTGGGCAGATTATCTGAGAGGAGCCACTTTGTTGTTGGCAAAACAGTATGAAATGAAAAAGGGGATTTATGCCCTGATTCAAGGCTCCCTTCCCATTGGCGGATTGTCTTCTTCTGCTGCGGTGATTTTGGCATATTTAAGTGCCCTTTGTAAAGCCAACGGATTAAAGCTTTCCAAACAAGAAATGATTTGGTTTGCGTTGAATGCGGAAAATCGCTATGTGGGAGTGTCCTGCGGAAAGCTGGATCAATCCTGTGAGGTGTATAGTAAGAAAGACCATTTGCTGTTTTTGGACACGAAGGATGACAGCTATGAGCTGATTCCGAAAAATCCCAATATGAAGCCCTTTGAAATCGCCATTTTCTTCAGCGGGGTAGAGAGAAGTCTGGCAGGTTCCGCATTTAATATGCGTGTGGACGAGATGAAAGCCGCCTCCTATGCCTTAAAGGCCTATGCGGGCATGGAGTACGGCAAATTTGAAGACAGCAGATTAAGAGATGTGCCCCGTGAAGTGTTTGAACAGTATAAGGACAAGCTCCCTGAAAACTGGAGAAAACGCGCCACTCATTTTTATACCGAATTTGAACGGGTGCAAAGAGGGGCGGAAGCTTGGCGAAAGGGAGATATTGAAACCTTCGGAAAGCTTTCTTTCCAAGGTGGCCACAGCAGTATTTATGATTATGAAACAGGCTCTCCGGAGCTGAAAGCCATTTATGAGATTATGCTGGAAACCGAAGGAATTTACGGCGGGCGTTTCAGCGGGGCGGGATTTAAGGGGTGCTGTATGGCTTTGATTGACCCCAGCTTTAAAGAAAGTATTAAAGAAACGGTGACCAATCGTTATTTAGAGCTGTTTCCTCAATATAAGGATAAATTCTCCGTCCATTTCTGCCAGTCGGCGGACGGATGTGAAGGATAAAGGAGAAACAAGATGGATTGTATTATTCTGGCGGCAGGGTATGCCACAAGATTATATCCTCTCACCAAAAACATGCCAAAACCCTTGCTGAAGGTGGGGGACAAGACGATTTTGGACTGGCTGATTGATGACATCAGTAAGTCCGAACGGGTAGATCGGTATATTGTCGTCACCAACCATAAGTTTGCAACCCATTTTGAGAAGTGGGCAAAGGAAAAGGAAAGCCCCGTTCCCGTTGTGGTACTGGACGATAAAACAGAGACCAACGAAACAAGGCTGGGTGCGGTGGCAGATATGTTGCTTGCGGTGAAGGAGTTGGATGTCACGGGGGACACTATGGTGATTGCAGGGGACAATGTCCTTGATTTTTCCCTCTGCCGTTTCGTTGAATATTTTGATGAAAGACAGGCTTCCTGCATTATGCGGTACTTTGAGGAGGACACAAAGCGGTGCCAATCCTCCGGTATCGCCGAGGTGGATGAACAGGATAAAATTATTTCTATGGAAGAAAAGCCCGCTAATCCTAAATCCAATTGGGTAACCCCGCCTTTTTACCTCTATACGGGAGAAGATATAGCAATGCTTGAGCAGGCATTACAAGACGGATGCGGGAAGGATGCGCCCGGCTCATTCCCGGCTTACCTTTGCAAAAAAACCTCCGTTTATGCCATGGAAATGCCCGGGAAACGGTATGACATCGGAAACCTGGCAAGCTATGAGGCGGTGCAAAAATCCTATCAGGGTATTGTAAAGTAAAAAAGAGCTGTTTGCTACAGCTCTTTTGTAGTGTTTAAATTTTGCTACACCCTGATTAGTTTCCTGCTAAATAATTGTTAATCTTTGCAATCAGGGAATCTACATCTGCTCCGTGAATGGCACAGGCATCTTCGATGCTTTCACCGCTTGCGGAGGGACAGCCCAAACAATGCATTCCGATTTCCAGGAAAAATTCAGCAGTGCCGGGATCCAATGCCAAAACATCGGCAATAATCATATCTTTTGTTACAGTTGTCATAATAAAAACCTCTTTCTGCCCGTTGAATTAAAAGTTTCTTCCGGTGAGGGCGAACCGGAATCTATACATTTATTATACACCATTTTGTTTTATTTTGCAAGGAAAATTTCTTATTCCAAAAATCCCCGAAGCTTTTCTACTGTTCTGACAGGTGCATCTTTGGAGTTGCCCCAGGGAAGAGCTTCGTTTTTATAGTCAAATTTCTGAGTGAACCAATGAATTTCTTCTTTGATTCTTGCCATTTCTCTTTGTTGTACGGAAATGAGCTGATTGCAAAATTCCTTTGCCGATTTTTTAGAAAGGAATTTAGCAGATTCCCTTAACAACCGATTGAAATGAGGCAGGCAAAATCCCTTGCAGTTTTGGAATTTTTCTGCAAATTCAGGGTTTTTCTGCCACATATAGAAAATCACATCCATATACTTTTCCATAACAAATGCGATTTTATCACAAGCGGCACAGGTGTTTTCTGTCTGTTCCAGTTCTTTTTTTATTGTTTCTGTTTGAGGTGATTTGGAAAGAAGGGGTGTTTTGTTTAAAATTTCGTTTAAAGAATCTATGTGGGTATCCAGTATCAATGCCAAAGGCAGTTTGTTTTCTGCTTCAAATAACAGGCGGTAATGATGACGGCAAAACCCTTTTTTGTTGGTCTGCATCCGAAAATCAGGCTCCATCATGGCAGGACCCAGCACAAATTCGATTGTATTTTTCTCCAGATTCCGCTCCAACACGCAGGCGGGACATTCACATTCTTGCCCGAATGCTTCGTTCACCGGGATTTCATAAATTTTTTCTTTCATATTTTATCTTCCTTTCCTTTTCTTATTTTATTATATCAGCTTTTTGGAAGAAACACAATATATTTTCGAAAAGAAAGGATTTTTCGGGGAAAAGTCGAAATTTTAATAAGGGAGTGAGAAGTATGACAGAAGTATATATTGTAAATTGCAGTTGTTTTTCCGATCAGGAATTGTTTTTAAAGGGAATGGGAATGGTGTCCTCTTTCAGGAGGAAAAAGGTGAATCACGCCAAAAATCCCCAAGCAAAATATCAACGGCTTGGAGCGGGAGTGTTGTTAGATGGGGCATTGCGAACAAGAGGGTTGTTTGAAAAAGATATGGAATACGGTGTAGAATCAAACGGAAAACCTTTTTTTACAAACCGTTCTGATTTGTTTTTCAGCTTATCTCATTCGGGAGATTGGGCGGTTTGTGCATTGAGCGACAGGCAAGTGGGGGTGGATGTTCAGATTCTTTCTGAATATAATGCCCGGATTTCAGAACGATGTTTTTCAAAAGAAGATGTGCAATCTCTGGCTCGGTTAACAGGAGAGGCAAGGGACAGGGAATTTACAAGATTGTGGGCACAAAAAGAAGCCCAAGTGAAATATTTTGGCACATGGAATCAATCGGAGGAGCACCCGCCCGTAACGACCTATTCGGAAATTGATGAGGTGCAAATCAGCGTTTGTGTGGAGGATGCTCCTGTGTTTCATCATATAAAAGATATTTTAAATGCGTGAGTTTTCCACGCATTTTTTTATTATAAAGAAAATTTTTCAAGAAATTCTCAAAAACCCCTTGACAAAATGACAAATTCGTGGTATTTTTAAATTAGCACTCGAAACTTGAGAGTGCTAATCTGAGAAAAAGCGGTGAGAATCATGAATCCGGCAGATCGAAAAAAACAGATTCTGCGGGCTGTGGTGGAAGAATATATCCGCACAGCAGAGCCGGTTGGCTCAGCCGCCATTGTAAGAGAGTATTTCAGCGATGTTTCCTCCGCTACCATCCGTAATGATATGGCGGAGCTGGAACGGGCGGAATATTTGTTTCAGCCCCATACCTCTGCAGGAAGAGTGCCTACCCAAAGGGGTTACCGTGCCTATTTGGATTGGTTAATGGAGCGGCGCCGTCCCGAGGCGGAGGATATGATTGCACTGCAAAATGCCATTCAGCGGGGAATGCCCCATTGGGAAAAAACCATTCGTGAGGTAACCGAGTGTCTGGCGCATCTGACGGGCTATGCAGCCATTTCAGCTTCTCCCCGTCTTTCCAAAAGTAAGATAAAGCAGATTCAGCTCATTCGGTTGGATCGTTTTAATCTGGTGCTGATTGTGTTTGCAGACCATGATGTGGTAAAGCATCACCATATCCGATTGGAATTTCCCATTGAAAGGGAGCTGGCAGAGCAGGTATCAAACATGCTCAACCGCGAATTTGCCAATATGAGAATGGAGCATATTGACGAGCAAAGCTTTGTTCGGATGATGTATCTGTTTGAATCCAATCCCGAGCTCATAGCAAAGGTGCTCAGGCTCATTGTGGCTGCCGTTGAGGAAATGACGGAGATTTCCGTGTACTTATACGGTGTGTCCAATTTGTTCACCTGTCCCGAGTTTTCGGATATTGAACGGGCAAAAGCCCTGTATGATTTTTTGGATGATTCCCAAAAGGTCCAGCAGTTGTTCCTGACTGCTGGGGAACAGGCAGGAACCCAGATGATTGTGGGTTCTGAAATCGGGATTCCCCAAATGAACGATTGCGGTCTGGTGTTGGCACGGTATTTACCGCAAAGAACAGTATCGGGGATGATTGGATTAATCGGCCCCGGTCGTATGGATTACAGCAGGTCGGCAGGCCTGATGGATTATTTGATAAAGCATTTGGACAGAATGATTTGCAAAACCGTCAATGCAGAGGACAATCAGTTGATTCTGCGGTCGGGCGGCTCATTTTTCCGTCCCTTTGTAAGGAGTGATGAATAAATGGCAAAAAAGAAAGAAACGCAAGAACAGCAAGAAGTAAAAGAAGAAGTGTTGGAAGAAAAAACCGAAGAGCGGGATGAACTGGCAGAATGTAAAGAACAGCTTCTTCGCACTTTGGCAGAGTATGATAACTATCGGAAACGCACTGCAAAGGAAAAGGAAGCTTTGCGGAAAGAATGTATTGCCGATTCTGTGGAAAGCTTTTTACCCGTGATTGACAATCTGCACAGAGCCAAGGAAAGTCTGGCGTCACAAGAAGGTGTGGATACCCAGGGGGTTGAGCTGGTGCTCAAGCAATTTGAGGAAATTATGGCTTCCCTCGGTGTGGAAGAAATTTTAGCAGAAGGTCAGGAATTTGACCCCAATCTTCATAATGCGGTGATGCATGTGGAGGATGAAAATTTAGGGGAAAATATGGTAGCGGAAGTGTTTTCAAAAGGCTACCGTATTGGTGATAGAGTGATTCGTCACTGTGTTGTAAAAGTTGCAAATTAAGTTAGGAGGAAATAAAAATGGCAAAAATTATTGGAATTGATTTAGGAACAACCAACTCTTGCGTAGCGGTTATTGAAGGCGGTGAGCCTACCGTTATTGCAAATCCGGAAGGTGCCAGAACCACCCCTTCCGTTGTAGCATTCTCCAAAGGCGGAGAACGGTTGGTAGGTCAGGTGGCAAAGCGTCAGGCAATCACCAATCCTGACAGAACCATTATGTCTATCAAGCGTGAAATGGGTACGGATTATACCGTTGCGATTGACGATAAGAAATATACTCCACAGGAAATCTCTGCAATGGTACTGCAAAAGCTGAAAGCCGATGCAGAAAGCTACTTAGGAGAAACGGTTTCTCAGGCGGTTATCACCGTTCCTGCTTATTTTAGTGACGCACAGCGTCAGGCAACCAAGGATGCAGGAAAAATTGCAGGCTTAGAAGTTCTTCGTATTATCAACGAACCTACTGCTGCAGCGTTAGCCTACGGTTTGGATAAGGACGAAGACCAGAAAATTATGGTGTATGACTTAGGGGGCGGTACCTTCGATGTATCCATTTTGGAAATTGCAGACGATGTATTTGAAGTGCTGGCAACCAGCGGTAACAACCGTCTGGGCGGTGACGATTTTGATAACAAGATTATCAATTTCTTAGCGGCTGAATTTAAAAAGGAAAACGGCATTGATTTATTACAGGATAAAATGGCTTATCAGCGGTTAAAGGAAGCGGCAGAAAAGGCAAAGATTGAACTGTCAGGTGTGACTTCCACCAACATTAACCTGCCCTTTATTTCTGCAGATGCAACAGGACCCAAGCACTTGGATATTACCCTGACCCGTGCAAAATTTGATGAAATGACCGCAGATTTGGTAGCTGCTACCATTGACCCTGCAAAACGGGCACTGTCCGATGCAGGATTGACTGCAGACCAGGTGGATAAAGTGATTTTGGTAGGGGGTTCCACAAGAATTCCCGCAGTTGTGGAAGCAGTAAAGAAATTAACAGGAAAAGAACCTCATAAGGGCATCAATCCTGACGAATGTGTTGCAGTGGGTGCTGCATTGCAGGCAGGTGTTTTAGTTGGGGATGTTACAGGCTTGTTGCTTTTGGATGTTGCGCCTCTTTCCTTGGGTATCGAAACCTACGGCGGCGTGTTTACAAAGCTGATTGAGAGAAACACCACCATTCCTACAAAGAAGAGTCAGGTGTTCTCCACCGCAGCTGATAATCAGACCAATGTTGAAGTTCATGTACTCCAAGGGGAACGGGAACTGGCAGCTTATAATAAGACTTTAGGTCGTTTCACTCTGTCTGATATTCCCATGGCTCCCAGAGGAGTGCCTCAGATTGAAGTTACCTTTGATATTGATGCCAACGGTATCGTCCATGTTTCTGCCAAGGATTTGGGAACAGGGAACGAACAAAACATCACCATTACCGCAAGCTCTAACTTGAGTGATGAAGAAATTGATAAGGCGGTCAAGGAAGCAGAAAAGTTTGCGGAAGAGGACAGAAAGAAGAAGGAAGAAGTAGAAATTAAGAATAACGCAGAATCTCTTTGCGGTCAGGTAGAACGGACCATGAAGGAACTGGGCGATAAGATTTCCGACAGTGAAAAATCCGAGTTGGAAGCAATGGTAAAGGATTTGAAGGAAAAGACGGCAGGAACCGACATTGAAGCCATCAAGGCAGGCAGTGAGGCTCTCACCAACAAGTTCAGCGAAATTTCCACCAAGCTGTATCAACAAGCTGCAGCACAGCAGCAGTCAGCACAGGGTCAGAGCGGAGATGATAATGTAGTGGATGCTGATTACGAAGTTGTGGATGAGGACGGAAACAAGCAATAAGAAGGATTGAGGATTTATGGCGGATAAAAGGGACTACTATGAGGTCTTAGGGATAGAAAAGGGTGCCGACGGTGACCAAATTAAAAAGGCTTACCGTAAAATGGCAAAGAAGTATCATCCTGACATCAATAAGGATAACCCCCAAGCGGAAGAAAAGTTCAAAGAAGTCAACGAGGCGTATGAAATCCTCAGTGACCCACAGAAAAAGCAGGCGTATGACCAGTTTGGTCATGCGGGGGTTGACCCCAATGCAGGCTTTGGGGGCGCAGGTGCCGGCGGTTTTGGCGGCTTTGACATGGGGGATATTTTCGAAAGCTTTTTTGGCGGTTTTGGCGGCGGATTTGGCGGCGGTGGCAGACGAAACGCCCCCCGAAAGGGCGGAGATATTCACCAAAGCGTGGAGCTGACCTTTACAGAAGCGGCATTTGGTGTGACAAAGGAAATTGTGATTTTACGGGTGGAGGATTGCGAAACCTGTCAGGGCACAGGTGCCAAAAGCGGGACTTCCGCCCAAACCTGTCCTACCTGTAACGGAACGGGTCAGGTGAAAACCACACAAAGAACACCTTTGGGCAATTTCGTCAGCACAAGCACCTGTTCTGCTTGTCGCGGAGAAGGAAAAATTATCAAAGACCCCTGTTCTGTTTGTAACGGTCAGGGAAAGGTAAAGCGTCGCAGAACCATTTCTGTGAAAATTCCCGCAGGGATTGACAACGGGCAAACCGTTTCCATGCGCGGTGAAGGGGATATGGGCTATAAAGGCGGCCCCTCAGGGGATTTGCTGATTACTGTCCGCATCAAGCGGCATGACCTGTTCACCCGTGAAGGGTACAATGTTCATTGTGAAGTGCCCATTACCTTTGTGCAGGCAGCGTTAGGGTGCGATATTGAGGTTCCCACCATTGACGGGAAAATTCGGTACCACATTCCCGAAGGCACCCAAACGGATACGGTATTTCGTCTCAAAAACAAGGGGATTCCCTCCCTCCGCGGAGGAGGACGGGGAGACCAGATGGTGAAGGTGGTAGTGGAAATCCCCAAGAATCTCTCCCAAAAGCAGAAGGAACTGCTGATGGAATTTGACAAGGAAACGGGCGGCAGCTACAAGCGAAGCAAAACTTTCTTTGAAAAATTGAAAGACTTTTTGGATATTGAATAACAACAGATAGGTGTTGTAGCAAAATGCACAGACCGCATAAAGCAAGGAATCTGCTTTATGCTATAAACAAACATCGCCTCTCGACGTATCACATACGACTTCGGGTTTCCAAAAGCAAGGGAAATCCTTGCTTTTGCTCAGTTTGTTCATTCTGCACTATTTTTCTCCAACCCCAAATGGACTGTGGCATAATGCTACAGTCCATTTTTGAAAATTACGCAATAAAATCTTGAAACAGGGATTGTTTTGTGTTATAATAAAGAATAAAGAGAAAAAGAAAAGAGGAAATATTTATGGAACGGTATTTTCTGATTGTGGATTTGGGGTCCAACTCGGTTCGGATGGATGTGGTTGGGGTTCGAAAAAACGGGTTGTTCCGTGTGGCAAAGCGGATGAAAAAATCCTGTCGTTTGAGCGAGGGACTGGCAGAAGGAAATCTTCTTCAGGAGGCGGCAATCGACAGAACAATAGAAGTGCTGAAGGAACTGAGAGCGGTGGCGGAAGGATTTCCTTTGGTCAGCGAATTTGCGGTGGCAACCGAGGCACTTCGCCGTGCAGAAAACCGTGATGTGTTTATTGACCGTGCAAAGACAGAGACAGGCTTTTCCTTTACGGTAATTGATGGGGAAAAAGAGGCATATTATGATTATCTGGGGGTTGTCCGTTCCATGAACCTCCGTGATTTTGTGCTGTTGGATACGGGTGGCGGAAGCAGTGAACTGGTGCTGGTCAGAAATCGGGAAATGAAAGCCTTTGCCTGTATTCCCTACGGCAGTATTACATTGACAGAGCAGTTTGCAAAAGAAGAATCCATGAACCGTGAGGAGTTTGAAAAAACGGGGGTTCTGATTCGGGAAAAGCTGGACGAACTTCCCTGGCTGTCTGAGGCGGAAGGACTTCCTGTGGTAGGTTTGGGCGGCTCTATTCGTACTATGATTAAAATTCATCAGCGGAAGATGAATCATAACAGGCCATTGCATCATTACAGAATGATGAAACAGGATGTGGATCTGTTTCGTGAAGAAATTTTGCGGATGAACCGTGAGCAAAGAAGGAAGATTGCAGGCATGGATCCCCTGCGTGCCGATATTATTACCGCAGGTATTCTGCCCTTAAATACTTTAATGGAAAAAATTTCTTCCCCTTGTATCGTGGCAAGTGCCTATGGATTAAGAGAAGGGCTTTGTTACGAAAAACTGGAAGAAACGAAATAGCGCATAATCCCTCTGTTTCTCTCGTACAATGAGAGGAAGGAGGGATTTTTTTGGGTGTGGGATTTCGTAGATGGAAAAGCCATGCCACCTATCATGTCCGCCGATATGGCTATTCCCGACGGTTAAAAATCTGCCTCTTTTTGGTTTGTGTCCTTTATCTGATTTGTTATGTGCAAAAAAAGACATTGCCTATGTTTTATGATATGGCAGAAAATAAAATCCGTGATTTGGGAACAGAAATGACGGAACATTCCATTATGGAAAATGACTTGATCGGTGTGGTGGATTATGATATGCTGATTACGGCACGAATCGGAGAGGACGGACAGACCAACTCTTTAACGGCAAACGGCAGTATGCTCAATCAAATTCGTACTTCTCTTATTGAAAGCATTTTGGAAAAAATGGATTTGTTGCAGGAATCTTATGTGAAAATTCCCGTGGGAAGCTTTTCGGGAAGTCCCTTTTTTGCGGGAATGGGACCTGATATTCCTGTGCGGATTGTTCCCTACGGCAGTGTGGATATTAATTTTCAAAGCCTGTTTACCTCTGCAGGGGTGAACCAGACCAAGCACGAAATCAATATGGATGTTTTGGTCAATATGAATGTATTTTTCCCCGGGAAAACGCTGGATATTAATTTAGAAGTGCCTGTTTTTCTTGCACAGACGATCATTGCAGGTGAAGTTCCGCAAGCGTTCCTTGATCGTTCTCAAAATTTGGAAACTTTGGATTTGACGCAATAATTTTCCTGTATGTACGGATTGTTTTAGGTGATACTAACCATGAAAAGGAGGAATGAACAATGGAAGGTTTTGCAAAAGGAATGCTGGCAGGAATGATTCTTGGTGCCGGTGCGGCGGCAGTGTTGCAGCCTCTTGACCG
>JAZNYR010000089.1:0-2478 GCA_045594525.1 Clostridia bacterium
GATGGGGGTACTGAAAGGAATGCTGGATATTGAACGGTTGATGAGCAAAATTGCTTATAAAACCGCCAATGCCCGTGATTTGGTTTCCTTCCGTAATTCCATAGAGGTTCTTCCCCAAATTAAGAAGTTGCTGGAAAACAGCAAAAGTATGATTGTTTCAGAGCAGTTTCAGGATTTGGACCCTCTGGAGGATTTGTATTTTCTCCTGGACCGTGCTGTGGCTGATGAACCTCCCTTTTCTGTCAGAGAAGGGGGCATGATCAAAGAAGGCTATCATGAACAGGTGGACAAGTACCGTCAGGCAATGAAAAACGGCAAGCAGTGGATTAACGAGCTTGAACAGGCGGAACGGGAACGGACAGGGATCAAAAATTTAAAAACAGGATATAATAAAGTATTCGGTTACTACATAGAGGTCACCAAATCTTTTCAGGATAAGGTACCCGAGCATTATATCAGAAAACAAACTCTGGCAAACTGTGAACGGTATATTACCGATGAACTAAAAAAGCTGGAGGATACTATATTAAGTGCAGGAGAACGGATTGCTGCCTTGGAATACGAACTGTTTGAACGCCTCCTTAGTACCATTGGAAGCAATTTGCCAAGGATACAACAAACCATTCAGGCGGTGGCAGTGACGGATTGTCTGTGTTCTCTGGCGGCGGTGGCAGCAGAAAATAATTACTGTATGCCTGAAATTAATTTGACGGACAAAATTGTGATTCGTGACGGACGGCATCCTGTGGTGGAACAAATGCAACGAACGGATTTGTTTGTTCCCAATGACACTTTGCTTGACAGAAACGAAAACCGTCTTGCCATGATTACAGGGCCCAACATGGCGGGAAAATCTACTTATATGCATCAGGTAGCATTGATTACCCTGATGGCACAGATTGGGTCTTTTGTTCCTGCCACATCGGCGCAAATCGGTGTGGTGGATAAAATTTTCACCCGTGTGGGTGCGTCGGACGATATTTCGTCGGGACGGAGTACCTTTATGGTGGAAATGAGCGAGGTGGCATATATTTTACAAAATGCCACTCCAAAAAGTCTGTTGATTTTGGATGAAATCGGCAGAGGAACCAGCACCTTTGACGGACTTTCCATTGCATGGGCGGTCATTGAGCATGTGGTGGACCCGAAACTTTTGGGAGCAAAAACCTTGTTTGCCACTCACTATCACGAACTGACGGAGTTAGAACAAAGCTTGCCCGGTGTGAAAAACTATTGTATTGCAGTGAAAAAACGGGGAGACGATGTGGTTTTCCTGCGAAAAATCATCCGAGGCGGGGCAGATGACAGCTTCGGAATCGAAGTCGCAAAGCTGGCAGGAGTTCCCTCCAATGTATTAAAGCGGGCAAAGAAAATTCTTGCCTCGCTGGAAGAAGGAAAGTCGGAAAGTAAGTCCTTGCCAAAAGTGCAAGAGGAACCGGAAATGCAGATGAGCCTTGGTGATTTAGGAAGTGCAGAGGTGTTGGAACAGTTGAAAACCTTAGATGTTTCCACCATGTCACCCATCGAGGCAATGAATTGTTTATATCAAATGCAGAAAAAACTGCAAGGTTAGAAAGGCAGGTGCGGGAAATGGCTCAGATTAAAGTGTTGGATTCTTTGGTTGCGGATATGATTGCAGCAGGAGAGGTGGTAGAGCGTCCTGCATCCGTTGTAAAAGAGTTGGCGGAAAATGCCATTGATGCGGGAGCCGGAAAAATTACGATTGAGATCAAAAACGGCGGAATCAGCTTTTTGAGAATCTCAGATGACGGAAGCGGCATTGAAGCCTGCGATTTGCCCACTGCATTTTTACGCCATGCCACCAGTAAAATTGAAAATGCTGAGGATTTATTTGCCATCGGCACACTGGGTTTTCGCGGAGAAGCGCTGGCAAGTATTGCGGCGGTATCCCATGTAGAAGTGTTTACTAAACCAAAGAAACAACAGTTTGGAATGTATCTTAGCATGAAAGCGGGAAAGTTGGAAGATTCCCATGAGGCAGGCTGTCCTGATGGGACAACTTTTACGGTGCGGGATTTGTTTTTTAATCAGCCCGCCAGAATGAAGTTTCTTAAAAAGGATGCCGCAGAGGCGGCAGCGGTGCAGGATGTGGTCATTCATCTTGCTTTGGGAAATCCGGAGATTTCTTTTCGCTTGATTTCAGACGGGAAAGAGAAACTTCACACCCCCGGTGACGGAAACTTAAAAAATTGCATTTACGCCATTTATGGAAAAGAATATGTTGACCAGTTGGCAGAACTTCAATACACTGCAGACGGTGTAACAGTAACCGGATTTTGCGGAACACCTGCCATTGCTCGTTCCACAAGAAGTTATCAGTCCTTTTTTGTCAACGGCCGTCTGGTGAAAAGCCGCGGAATGACGGCGACAATGGAACAGGCATATCAGGACGGTATCATGAAAGGGAAATATCCCTTTGGTGTTGTAATGGTAACTCTGGAACGGTCTTTTACAGAT